>JAFGWA010000022.1 GCA_016937715.1 Candidatus Goldiibacteriota bacterium | reverse complement strand
AACTTTTGCCTGGCTTGTATAGCCTTCCGCAGCCCAGTTGTGCTTGTAATTAAAATCGCTTTCATTTATGCCGTCGTACTTTTCATAAACTGTGTAATTGACATCCGCAGGGGCGTAGGAAGAGCTGCGTTTCATGTTATGCAATACAGTCATAAACAGCAAATACTTTAACGCTTGGATCTGCTGTAAATACCGTTGTGTGTTATATCCCCTGTTTATTCTCCCGCTTAAATACAATACATCTCCTTAATTCACACCCAAACCAAGTTTTATGTATTCCCCGGACATTTTTATATTACATCAAATATTAAAAATTGGAAAGATTTAAATAAGAAATCGAGGAAAATCGAGGGACGAAAGTAAGGCCGCGGGACAAAGGGACAGATGCACAAAGGGACGGAAGTAAAAACAAAGGTCAGAAGGGCAACAAATACAAAAAAAAGCCGGACAGCGCGGGAGCGCCGTCCCTACAAGTTCTAAGACAAAATAACTGCCGCGGGCTGCCGTCTCCGCCATAGCGCCGGGAAAGACCCGCACCTTTACCGCTATCCTAAAAACCTTCCGGCAGATACGCAATAGAAATTTTTTCCGTCTGCCCTTAATACGCCCTTTTGTTTCACAAGCTGAACAAAAGGAATGTTTCCAAGCGCAGCTGAATTTGCCCTGTGATGCGCTTCAATGGCGGTGTCAGAAAGTTTTGCTTCAAACATAACATATGGCTTTTTATTTTTTGTTATTAAAAAGTCAGTTTCCTTCTTATCCCTTGTTCTTAAATAAAAAAGCCCGTATTTATCTGCAGTGGCATCGTTCCAGAGGTCTATCCTTGCCTTAAGTTCCAGCGCGATAAAATTTTCAAATCTTGCGGCATCATTATCAACAAGAAAATAGTTGTGAAAATAGGCTTTCTTTTCTTTTTTTATGGATTTCTTTATATTTTCATAAAAAGGCTGCAGCTGGAATACAGCGTATGTAAGCGTAAGATAATTCATATAGTTTTTTACTGTAGCGTGGTTCACTTCAAGATCCTGCCTTAAAGATTCAAGAGAAAGCGGCGAGCCTATTCTTGAAGGCAGCATATATAACAGATTAATAACCCACTCAAGGTTTCTTATCGCCGAAACATCCCTAAGTTCTTCCTTTGTCACCTTCTCAAAATAATTATCATGCCATTTCGCCGCAGCCACGCGGTTTCCGGATAAAAGCGGTTCAGGAAAAGCACTAAGGGATAAAAAATCATTCATAATTCCTGTTTCCGGCTTTGTATTTGACAGCAATTTTTCCACATAATCCGCTGATTTGTTTTCAGGCATAATGTGCTGTATTTTTCTTCCCAAAACTTCTGTCATCATAAGGGGATTAAGCCTGAACATAAAATAACGCCCAAGCAGGCTGTCACCGGCTTTTCGCATGACATCAAGCCTGGCGCTTCCCGTAACAATGAAATTCACTTTATCTTCGTGCGTGTCAAAAACATCCTTAAGAATATTTTTCCATTTTGGCATTTTATGTATTTCATCAAAACACACCCATGTTTTTCCCTTTTCTTTCCGTCCGGCAAGGTCTGTTTCCAGCATATCCGCTTCTGTCCTATAGCGTTTTCTTATCTGCTGCCTGTCCCAATTATAATATAATGATTCAGTTCCCTCTTCTTTAAGTTTATTGACGGCGATTGTAGTCTTGCCGCACTGCCTTGGCCCGGCTATAAACCGCATCTGCCTCCCAAACTGTGGTAAAAACACTACTTCTTCAAGAAAACGCTTTATCATAGTAACCTCCTGTATCAATAGACATTTTTACACAAACATATAAATTTGTCCAGACTTTTTTATATGTTCATATAAATTTGTCCGGGATTGAAAATGATGAATTTTTCGGGTTTTTACTTCCTTTTGAGATTCATACAAAGCGGGTTATACAAAATAATAAAAACTAGACGCAATATATTGCGTCTCTACTTTAAAAAACAGGTCTAAACAACGCACCTTAAAAGGTGCGGCTACCAGGACAAAATCAAAGAACAAAATCAAGATCCGCGGGCTAAAGACCCGCGTCTACCAAACATATAAAACCAAACATTAAAATCCTATTTCTTATCCTCTTTTGCGGCAAGCTGTCCGCAGGCCGCGTCAATATCCGCGCCTTTTTCTTTTCTTATAAGCGCTTTTATCCTGTATCCCTTTAATATCTTCTGAAAACTGATGGTTTTTTCACGCTGGCCCGAAGAATATTTCTTCCCGCTTACTTTATTATAAGGAATTAAATTTACCCTGCAGTCAATGCCCCTGATAAGTTCAACCAGCATTTCCGCATCCTGCGCTGAATCATTAACCCCTTCCATAATAACGTATTCAAAGGTAAGGCGGGTTTCCGATTTTGCACAGTACCTTTTTGCGGTCTTTATGACGTCCTTAATAGGATATGTTTTTTCCATTGGTACAAGTTTTGACCTTAACGCTGTATCTGCCGTTATTAAAGAAACAGCAAGGTTTACTTTAAGCCCTTCTTCAATCATTGCTTCAATCCCCGGAATGATACCCACGGTGGATACTGTTATTCTTTTCTGCGAAAATCCCCTGCCCTTTGGGTCAGAAAGAAGTTTTATGGCTTTAAACACATTCTGCGTATTTAAAAGCGGCTCGCCCATGCCCATAAATACCACATTATCCAGCAGATGGGCTGCTTCTATTTCATCCCTTAAAAACTGCCCTACAATCTCTCCCGCTGTAAGGTCCCTTTTTAAGCCCAGCGTGGCAGTGGCGCAAAACGCGCACCCGCAGCCGCACCCTGCCTGTGAAGAGATGCACGCGGTATACCTGTCTTCGTCATTTAAAATAACTGTCTCTATCTTTGTATCTTCATCAAGCTGAAGCAGAAGTTTTTTTGTGCCGTCAATTTCCGATTCCTGCTGTTTTATAATTTCGGGCAGAAAAAAATCGTAGTTGGCTTCAAGGTATTCCCTTACCTTTGCGGGTATGTTTTTAAAATCATCCGTGCTCTGCGCCTTTTTTTTGTATATCCATTCATATATCTGCTGTGCCCTGTACTTTTCAAATCCCGCAGCTGTAATCACTTCCTGTATTTCCTGCAGTGTCATTGCTTTAATATCATTTTTCATTTATTATCTCCTGTGCGCTTTAAAGTAATGATACTATATCACAACGCCCCGCACTTAAAAAGGATTTAAAAATACCCGCCTTTTAGGTATAATCATACAAAACTAAAAATGGAGACTTAATTGATACCGGAGAAAAGTTACGACATTATTGTAATAGGCGCCGGACACGCCGGCTGCGAAGCGGCGCTTGCGCCCGCGCGCATGGGTTTTAAAACCGCCCTTTTTACAATTAATATAGACCATATAGCGCAGCTTTCATGCAACCCTTCTATCGGCGGGCTTGCCAAAGGCCAGCTTGTGCGTGAAATTGACGCGCTGGGCGGAGAAATGGCGCTTGCCGCCGACAACGCTTCCATTCAGTTTAAAGTTTTAAATATAAACAAAGGCCCGGCAGTACGCGGCTTAAGGTCTCAGGCGGACAAATATGAATATCCCGCGTATATGCGCAGAACCCTTCAGAACACAAAAAACCTTGATGTTAAACAGGCGTCGGTCAGGGCAGTCACCACAGATGACAAAGGCATTACCGGAATTATCACCGACACTTCCACTTTTTATTCCGCAAAATCAGTTATAATAACCGCAGGCACATTTCTAAACGGAATTATGTACATAGGGCTTCAGCAGTTTAAAGGCGGAAGGCTTGGCGACCCGCCGTCAGAAGGGCTGTCAGAATCACTGATACAGCTTGGATTCAGACTTGGCCGCATGAAAACGGGCACAAACCCGCGCATTGATATAAGGTCGGTTGACCTTGATAAATTTACCCCGCAGCCGGGAGATGCTGTACCGGTCCCTTTTTCTTTTAAAACGGAAAAAATTGAAATTCAGCAGGTAATGTGCTGGCTTGCAAGGACTAATAAAAATACAGCGGATATAATTATGAAAAACCTTGACCGCTCCCCCCTTTACAGCAGCAGCGACAGGATGATATTCGGAATAGGGCCAAGGTACTGCCCTTCAATAGAAGATAAAATCGTAAAGTTTCCGGAAAAAACATCGCACCAGGTTTTTCTGGAACCGGAAGCAAAAAATTCAAATGAAATATATTTAAACGGGCTTTCCACATCATTACCGCGCGACGTTCAGCTTAATTACGTCCGTTCAATTGAAGGGATGGAAAAAGCGGAAATAACGCGCCCCGGCTACGGCATAGAATACGACTATGCCCCTCCCACGCAGCTTAACAAATACCTTGAAACCAAATTAATCCCGGGGCTGTTTTTTGCCGGCCAGATTAACGGGACATCGGGCTATGAAGAGGCGGCGGCTCAGGGCTTAATTGCGGGCATTAATGCCGGGCTTAAGCTGTCAGGTAAAAGTATGTTTTCCCCCGGCCGCGAAGAATCATATCTGGGAGTAATGATAGATGACCTTATAACAAAAGACGTAAAAGAACCTTACCGTTTATTTTCGTCGCGCGCGGAACACAGGCTTGTGTTAAGAAACGATAATGCCGACATCCGCCTTATGGAATACGGGCGTTCTTTCGGCCTTATTGACGATAAAACCTATGACGCTTTTATGTTTAAAAAAGATTTTTTTAAAACAGAAAAAGAACGGCTTAATAAAATTTATATCCACCCTTCCCCGGAAACAGACGCAAAACTAAAAGGCATAGGAACTCCCGCCCTTAACGCGGAAAGCTCCCTTCTGCAGCTTCTAAGAAGGCCGGAAGTCCCGTATGAGACGCTGTCAGTTTTTACCGAAATACCGAAATTAACCGGTCACGTATCCGAATATTTTGTTTCCGAGATTAAATACGAAGGCTACATTAAAAAACAGAACGAGCAAATTGAAAAATTCAAGAAACTTGAAGAAAAAATAATACCGCCGGAATTTGATTTTATGAAAGCCGAAGGCCTGCCATTGGAAGCCCGCCAGAGACTAAACGAGATTAAACCGGATACGCTGGGAATGGCCTCCCGCATCCAGGGCGTGACCCCTTCCGACATCAACGTGTTATTACTTCTTATAAAGAAGTTTAGCAACTAACAAGTTACAAGTACTAGGTTACAAGTAGCAGGTTGTCACTTGTCACTTGTCACTTGTTAGTTTTCAGTTATTGACACCCTTTTACTATACTGTTATAATTTCAACCCATGATGCCGGGATGACGAAATGGTAGACGTAGTGGACTTAAAATCCACGGGGCGAAAGCCCGTGCCGGTTCGAGTCCGGCCCCCGGCACCATTTTTTAGATTTGTATGCGTTCTTGACATTTGAAAAGAAATATGTAATTATACTCTCTGTTGTTACACATAAGATTTTCTGTAATGAAAATCCAAACACGACATGACGCGGGGTGGAGCAGTGGTAGCTCGTTGGGCTCATAACCCAAAGGTCAGAGGTTCAAATCCTCTCCCCGCAACCAAATAAAAAAAGGCCGCCTTTTTAAGGCGGCTTTTTTTATTTGTGCGGGTGTTGGAGAGGATTTGAAACGAGTGAGTGCTGACTAAATGTCAGAAAAGCGAGCAGGTGCGAGCGTCAGCGAACGAGGGGGCCGACGAGGCCCGGATAGGGCCAAGGTGGCCAAATCCTCTCCCCGCAACCATAAAAAATAAAGCGGTTCTCACGAACCGCTTTATTTTTTTGAAGATTCGACATTCGATGATTAGATATTAGAAGATCAAAAAAGACCGAATCTGTTCTAATTTCGAATCTTCGAATTCTCAGGTTTAACGTTGTATTAAAACTCCGAAATTCGAAAATTTGAAATTAGAAGTAAAAACACATAGAGGGGGAAAATACATAGATGAATGAGTTTATGTTTGAAAATCTGCATGTTTATCAGAAATCAATTCAGTTTGCCGATGACATTACCAACATCACCGAAAAATTCCCAAAGGGTAAATTCTACATTTCAGACCAATTAAACCGCGCCGTGACTTCAATCCCCTTTAATATTGCCGAGGGCAACGGTAAGTTTACAGCCGGTGATAAAAGAAGTTATTTCAGAATTGCCCGCGGCAGTGCTTTTGAATGCGTTGCAATACTGGATATATGCAGCAGAAAAAAACTTATCCATGAAATCGAACATAAACAATATAGGGAAACGCTGGTGGCTATCTGCAAAATGCTGACAGGACTTATTAATAAAAACTCTTAAAAAGAGGTTCAAAAGAACCGATTTTTAAGACAATTAGACATTCGAAGATTTGAAATTATAGAATCAAAATATTTGATACATATCCGCCGCTCTCGTTTGCGCCAGCTCTTCTCGGCCGTTTCAACAGGCCAAGCAGACAAATCTCTTCCCGCTTCATTTAATCAATACTCTACATCGTGTTTTAATATGACATTGTAATCTTTGTTTTTCATCCCTATAGCAGCTCCATCAATCCTCATATTTGTTTTCCAAAATAAAAAGTTTTTTAAAGGTAAAACTTTTCGAAATAAGGTATTTGACCTTTTAACAACCAAACTCTCACAATGATAGAACGTTCTAATATAAACAAAATATGGAAGAATAACTTTCCTTACCACTATGTAATATTTAAAACCCGATAAAGCCCCGCAATTATTTTCATAAACATCAACTATAAACCTATCTTGTTTTTCCGTTCCTATATTTTCATTACTGCACAACGAAAATGTTTCTACCAAACTAACTAAAGACATTACAACTATAAAATATAAGTTTAAAACTATAATTACAATCCAAATTAAAAAGCCGTTTCGTTTATCATTAAGCATAAGCAAAACATTTCTGAATGCAATTACAAATATAATCAAGCCTAACAAACCCATAACGTAGCGATTAATAATAACAATCCTAAAGACAAACAACATAGAAACAAATAACAAACATGCCATTAACCCAATGGCTTCTTTACTTTTAAAAGAAAATTTATTATTTTTCCTCTCCACACTTTCCCCTTTCATCCCTTATCTTACAGCTATTTTATCTCCACAGTATATATCCATCCCCCCCTAAAATAAAAGAGCCGGCATCTCTGCCGGCTTTATTGTTTATCTTCCCCTTACTTATCCACCAGTATAAAAACCGTTTCCCCGTCTTTAACAAGCCCAAGCTGTTCGCGGGCGGTTTTGGAGACAAATTCCTCGTCAGCGGCTATGTTTGCCATTTTTCCGGACAGCTTTGCATTATCTTCTTTTAACGACGCTATCTCTGAATTTAACGACGCTTTCTGCACCCTCATCTTTACAAAAGTATACGCGGCTTTAAAAAAACCAAATACCATTACCAGCGCTATAATCAGCGGGACAATGGCTTTCTTTCCCTTTTTAACTGAAGACTTTCTTAACCTGTAATTAGCCGTCATTTCCCTTTTGTCTCCCATGGTTTAAAGAGATTTGAAAGGTTCCTTCCGTCTTCCCATACTTCTTTAAGGCTTGGCATTATCTTGTGCTTTTCATATATAAGAATGGCAAAATTCACCTGCATCAGAATAATAAAAGTGTATGTAATAAACGGCGCCAGAAAAAGCGGAAACAGCGTTAAAAGTTCAAGCACAGTTGGTACCTGCGACCCGCCGATATGAAGGACAAAATAGAATACAAAGTTAAAGTACAAAATTATCAGCGCCACTGACGAAGCTGTAAAAGGCGCGGAGAGGAGCATTATCAAAGCTTTCTTATATGAGATTAACACCCTTCTTTTCTCATCCAGAACAAGTATGGGAATTAAAAATATCTGAATAAATAAAAACATAATAACAATCCATACCCCTATGCCGCCCACGATATATACCCACCATCCAAGGTTAAGGATGCTTTTATAAAAGTTAATGCTTAAAAAAGCCAGGAAAAAAAACGACGTGTTAATGGCAAATAATGCCATGCCTTTTAACCAGAATAGTTTTAACCCTTCACCAACCCTGGCAAACATACCCATGTCTTCGTTTGTCCCTGTAATAAACTTCGCCCAGAAATGCATAACCGCGGGCGCAAGCACGTGCCATATAAGGGATATTGAGGCAAGGGTGATAAGGGTCGCCTGGGAAGCGCCGTAGACTTTTCTGTTAAGAAACAGTTCTATAAACAGTATGAAGAAAGCCATAAACATAACGCCAAAAACAGAAAAGTTTAAAATAAGGCCTTTTAAAAGATTATCATAGAATATCCAGAAAGTCCTTTTGAACAGCCGGGAAAACATTAAAGCATCTTTTCCAGGTCTGGGATGGATTTCTTAAGTTCCAGCCTGCCGCGTCCAAGGTTACCGTCAAGGCTTAACGCCAGAGTCACAAAGTAATTATCCCCTACCATCATCATTATCATTGTGGCTTTTTCGGTTGATATTAAAACTTCATTAGTCTTGCCAAGCCCAAAACTCTGCGATGCTTTTTTGGCATTACTTATAATTGTGGAGTATTCCGCGCCTGCGGCAGTTATGTCAAAGTCAGACCTGCTGGAGAACTGGTCAATGGCAATGCCATCTTCGCCAATAACACCGGCACCAATAGCTCCGTCTACGCTGCTGACTATTTTCTGCAAAAGGCTTTTAAAATCCATTTCTCACGGCTCCTATTAAATTATTCACATCAACTGCTTCATTTTTTCTTTGACCTGCTTTAACACAAGCCCCATCTTACCTACATTTATATTTTCATCGCCTATTATGAACAGGACCCCTTTGCCAAGTTCCGTGAACAAAAGCTGCCCGTGTTCTGACGCGATAACAACCTGATTAAGTTTACCCTGTTTCATATTCTTTACAGACTGCTCTGTCTTATTGACTATTGACGCAACAATGCCGCCTATTTCCGACTTATTAATGGATGTCGGCAGCACGCTTGCCACAAGCTGCCCGTCGCGAAGAAGGAATAAACTGCCTACAATTCCATCAACGGTAGAAAGGCTCTGCAGCACGTTACCAATCTCAATTTTCTTATTATCTGCTATTTCAGGCAGTTTTTCAACTGTTTCTTTTTTATCTTCTTCTTTTTTTGGTTCTTCCTTTTTAGGTTCTTCTTTCTTAACTTCCTCTTTTTTTACTTCTTCTTTTTTCGGTTCTTCCTTTTTAACTTCTTCTTTCTTTGGTTCTTCCTTTTTTGCCTCTTCCTTTTTCGGTTCTTCCTTTTTTGCCGCAGGTTCGCTTTTATCGTCATCTACAAGGTCATTTTCAACGGCCTCTTTCATTACATCCAGAATATCTTCGGCGGTTATCTTGTCATTTTCAGCGGTTTTGCGTTTTTCTTTCTGCTCTTTCTGTTTATTTATTTTCTTCTGCTGAAAATCATATACTTCCCTTAACCTCTGCTGAATTATTATATTTTCCGCGTCTTTCTCAAGAAGCTCCCTGTATATTTCTATGGCTTTATCAAATTCTTCTTTTTTGGAGTATAATTCCGCCACTTTAAGAGATTTCTGCAGGTCTGACATTACCGGTTTTTCTTCTTTAACCGCGGGCTTTTCCGCAGGCGCCGCCTGCTGCGGTTTTTCCTCTTTATTTGGCGCCGTGTTCACGGTCTGCTTTGCGGACAGCGCTTCCTGAAGTTTTTCCTGTGTTTCAGTATCTTCCGGATTTAATGACAGCACCCTTTGAAACTGTTCCACGGCTTTGGCAAACATCTGCTTTTTAACATAGATATTTCCAAGCATTGAATGAACCATTATATTGTCAATGTCCACGGCTTCAACTTTTTTAAGTTCTTCTGCCGCGTCATCATACAGTTCCTGTTCCACATATATTCTTCCAAGCACAACCCTTGCGGATGTGTAAGCCGGATGTTTTTCAAGCCCTGCTTTGCAGGTTTCAACCGCTTCCTTATACATGCCGGATTTTCTGTATACCTCCGCAAGCGGGACAAACGCAAGTGAATCAGGGTTCTGCGAAAGTTTTTTCTTTAGGTCTTCAATTTCCGCCTTAAAGGCGTCTGCCATGAAAGGGGCTCCTTATTAAAAAAATAAAGCATTAAAACGATTTAATTCCTTTTTTATGGCTGAAAAATCAGTAATTTCCTTTAAAATAACACAGCCAATTTCCTTTGTCAATACAAATATTAATTTACCGTTTTTCGCTTTCTTATCACCTGATAACCTGCTTATAATTTGGGTGTTTTTAAGTTTTCTTAAAGGTTTTATCAGATTATACTCAGAAAATACTTTATTTATTCTGTTTTCCGTTTCCTGCGAACACAATTTTAAACTCCTTGACAGCCCCGCCGCAATAACCGCTCCTGCCGCTATTGCCTCGCCGTGTTTCAGCCCTTTATAATTTAATGCCGCTTCAATAGCATGCCCTGCCGTATGCCCATAATTAAGGAACGCCCTTAAACCCGATTTTTCTTTTTCGTCTTTTTCCACAACAGATGCTTTTATTTCCACAGATTTTTTTACAAGTTTTTGCACGGCTGTTTTATCTCTTTTTAAAATGGCTGCCCTGTTGATTTCCATGAAATTAAAATATTCAGCGTCAAGTATTATACCGTGTTTAATAGCTTCCGCCATCCCGTTTAAATACTCCCTTTCACTTAAAGTATTAAGCGTATTAATATCGGCAACAACAAACAGCGGCTGATGAAAAGCGCCTGCAAGATTTTTTCCCGCCGGAAGATCCACTCCTGTTTTACCGCCCACAGAACTGTCCACCTGCGCCAGAAGCGTGGTTGGTATCTGAACAACATCTATTCCCCTCATATAGGTCGCTGCCGCAAAGCCGGCCACGTCGCCCACAACACCGCCGCCAAGGGCAATAATTGCCGAATGCCTGTCCAGTTTATTCTTTACGCACGCGTCATAAATTGAAGCTACAGCGTCAAGCCTTTTATACTGTTCGCCGTCTTTAATTAAATGAATACCTGCCGCAAATCTGCCTTTTAACCCGGCCATAAGTTTTTTGCCGTACAGCGAAAAAACTTTCTTATTGCTGACCACAAGCACCCTGTTTCCTTTTTTAAATCCGGAGAGTATCTCCCCTGTTTTATGAAGGATATCAGCGCCTATGTAAACCGTGTACGGATTATTTTTTAATTTCACCCTTACCTGTTCCAAATTTTTTCCGCCTTTGCAACTATAAGTTTTGCCGCTTCTTCGGCATTTAACCTGTCAGTTACCACCGTTATATCCGCGGCTTTTTTATAAAGTTCCAGCCTGCTTTTAAAAAGCGCGCGTGCGCTTTTAAGATTATCTTTATTAAAAAGCGGCCTGTCAGTTTTGCCTTCAAGCCGCTTTTTGCATACCGCAAATGAGTTCTTAAGATAAACCACCAAACCCGCTTTTTTCAGCAGGGGCAGATTTTCGTCCATCTTAATTATCCCGCCGCCGGTTGAAATTACGGCGCCTTTTTTACAGCCCGCTTTAGCAAGGGCTTTTGTTTCAAGACCGCGGAAATAAAGTTCGCCTCGAGTTTCAAAAATACGGCTTATTTTTTTTTTAGCGCTTTTTTCTATCTGCGCGTCAAGGTCCACAAACTTCATACCGGTAATACGGGATACTATTTTTCCCACAGTTGTCTTCCCGCTCCCCATAAAACCTATCAGGACAATATTTTTCAAATTACACCCGATATTTCTTCACGTACTTCTTGTAATTATCATAATTGGAAAGTATGTAATCAATATCTCCGCTGCCGAATTTTTCCTGGAAAGCTTTCATAAGTTCTGCCGCAACAATGGTCTCCGCAATCAGAGCCGCTGCCGGAACAGCGCAGACATCCGACCTTTCGTATACGGTCTTAACCGCTTTTTTATTTTTAACATTAACAGACTTTAACCCCTTTAAAACCGTGGAGATGGGTTTTAACGCGGCTTTTATTTCCAACGGACCGCCGTTTGTCATTCCGCCTTCAATTCCGCCGGAGTTGTTGGTTTTTCTGTAATAACCGTCTTTTTTTGAATAAAAAATTTCGTCATGCATGGAGCTTCCGGTGGCCGCGGCGTATGCAAACCCCGCGCCTATTTCCACGCCTTTTACCGCCTGCAGGCTCATCAATGCCATAGCCAGCTTTGCGTCAAGTTTTTTGTCCCACTGCGTATAATCGCCAAGCCCGGGGGGTAATTTAGAAGTGATAATTTTTAAAACACCGCCCAGCGTGTCGCCTTCTTTAACAGCCATATCAATTACGGCTTTTACGTTTGACGAATTATTTTTATCGGGAAAACGAAGCTGCGCCCCGGATGCCGCATCAGCTTCCGCTGCCAGTTTTTTTATATCTTTAATTGATGACTGTTTTGGATACTGCGCGGCAACGCCGGCAATTGCATCCGTAAAACCAAAAACTTCAACATCAAACAGTTTAAGGAATTTTACCGCAAGCGCGCCGGTTATTATCCTGGCGGCGGTCTCCCTGGCGCTGGCGCGTTCCAGCACATTTCTGAAATCTTTATGGTTATACCGTATTCCGCCGGACAAGTCAGCATGCCCCGGCCTTGGTATATTAAGTTCTTCAAGTGATGACGGACGCTGCCAGGCGTCCATTTTCTGCGCCCAATTTTCAAAATCTTTGTTTTTTATAAAAACAGATATGGGCGCGCCTGTGGTTTTCCCGAAACGTATACCGGAAATAATTTCGGCGCGGTCAGTTTCTATTTTCTGCCTGCCGCCGCGGCCGTACCCTTTCTGGCGTTCCGCCAGATAATTATCAAAATCATCGGGTGTTAATTTTATATTTGAAGGCACACCGTCTATTATTACGGTAAGCCCTTTTCCGTGCGATTCTCCCGCGGTTAGAAATCTTAACATGGCTTGTTATCAGTCTTCAACAATAGAAGGGGTCAGGAACACTATCAATTCCACCTTCTCTGTGGATTTTTTTGTGCTTTTAAAAAGCTCCCCTAAAAGCGGGATATCGCCAAGAAGCGGCACTTTTTCAATGGTATCATAGATACGTTCGCTCATCAGCCCGCCTATTACAAGGGTGTCATTGTTCGCGGCTTTTACATACGTGGTGGCTTCCTGCTCTGAAGTGTCAGGAGGGCCTGCTGAAGTGGAAGTGGTACCCACAAGTTTTACCACTTTTACAGTCACGTTCATATCTATCTCGTTTTTATTTGTAATTTTTGGAACCACCCTTAACGATATAGGCAGGTCAAGATTTTTGTACTCTGTGGTGATAATAGGCGCTGAATTGGCATTTGTAACTATGTTCTGCACTTCGTAATACGTCCTTCTCATAGTCTCTATTACCGCTTCCCTGTCTGACTGTACAGCTATCTTTGGCGCTGACAGAAGTTTTGCTTCGTTTTTCTGTTCCAGCGCGGTTAAATAAGCGTTAATTTTAAAACCGCTTAATACGGTGCCCAGCGTCAGCTTGCCCGCGGGATTCGCCATGGCAAGGGGGATCATTTCGCCTTTAATATACGGCTCGTTATTCTGCGAAGCCGCGTCCCACGCCACGCCAAGATCTTTTATGTTATTTATGTTAACTTCATAAAGCTTTGCCTCTATTATTACCTGCGGCACCCTTACATCAAGCGCGTCTATTATTTTTTCAACGCGTTTCATATATGTCTGGCTTGCGGTCACAACTATGCTTGATGTCCTTAAATCAAAGTTAAAGTTTGCCTCTTCATCGGCGGCAAGGGTGTTTGTAAGCATAGCCTTTAATTCCGCCACGCTGGAATCTTCAAGCGAATCCCCTGACCTTGTCATAAGCCTGATATTTTTCAGTTTAAATATTTTAGTCACTATTCCGGAGCTGTATTCCTGAGAGCTTCCGTCAGTGGCGTCAATATCCGCTATCATATCCATTACTGTGTTTATGTCATACCTGGTGCCGTTTATAAGTATCTTGTTCATACCCGGCGACGTATCTTCATCAATAATTATGTCCAGTATCGGATTGGAAGCCACCTGTTTCTGAAGTATCTTAACCAGGTCGGCATCCTTCATTGTCCTTGGCGAATAATGTTTTGTCATCTTGGGCTGCATTGCTTTTTCACTTTTAATTTCCGCGGGCGAACCAATTGTTATCATGTCTCCCCTGGCTTCATAATAAAGGTTCTGAGGCACAAGAAGGTCCCTTAACACCACACTAAGCGGCTGGTCATCAACTTTCATCGTCACAGGCGAAGCAAGCGACACAGACTGGCTTGTGGTAAATTCAAAACCGGTCTGCGAAGCAAGCATCCTTAAAACTCCCGGAAGGCTTGCGTTCTGGACATTAATTGATATCTTCTGCCTTAAATTTAAATATTTCGCCTTTGCCTGAACAGTTTCTTCCCCTTTTTCAACATCCACAATTATCTGATTATGATCCCTTGTAACAGTATAAGGAGAATCCTTGGACAAAGAGAGGTTTACCGCAACTTCTTTGGACCTTTTATTTTCTGTTATTGATATTTTCTTAACCGTGCCTTTATTCACGTTTACAGAGCCAAACGATACGGAAGATACAGCGTCCACAATATCAAGCTTTAAAGTGTTATTTTTGGAATCCTTAATCATTCTGTACTTAGCCGGGCCGTCAGTGGTAATAAGCACCCTTATTTTTGAATCCTGCTCCGACGCCGCCACATCAACCACCCTGTATATCATGCCTGAAACCCTTTTTATGGGCTGTTCAGGTTCAACAGAGGCTTTTCCCGCGCCTTTATCCACTTCCACCACAATATTATTGCCCTGATTTGTTACCTGCCATTTCTGCGCGCTGTCCATGTCTATTACCACCCACGCGGTGGAATCGTGCGGGGCAAGCCTTACTTTCTGAACAGAACCCTTTGAAACTTTTATGGTATCGGATTTTGTGGATGTATTTTCAAGCTGCAGAAGCACCCTTGCAGGCGAAGATAATTCCGTGGCTTTATATTTAACCTTTTCGGAAACATTTACGGTAACTTTCACTTTTGAGCCTGTTTCAGAACTGTTGACGCCGGTTATAGAACCGCCCTTTGCGGCCGGTTTAACAACCGCAGCAGCTTTTACAGCGCCGGCTTCCATCGCGGATGACGATTCAACTTTCTCTACCGGAGAAACGCTTATAAAATCCTCATCCTCCGCGTTTAATGTGACCGTGCCTGCAACAAACAGCATGGTAATAATAAACAGCGGCAATAAAACAAATTTATTCTTCATCGCGCCTCCTGTTTTCTTTTTATTTTATCTATTACGGGGCCATAAGGCCCGGCAAATTTTTTATTCTTCAGGGCCTATATTATAACCCGTCATGCCCTTTTCAAGTTTAAAAAGTATTTCCCTGTCTCCCTGCTGCAAAAGCACTTCATACTTGTTAATTATCTTGCCGGTAATTCCTTCAATCACCTTTGAATTATCACCGTATAATTTGCCGTCTTCAAAAATATAGCTGAACATAAATCCGCCGGTAGTGCGCAATAACGCGGACTTTCTGTTTCCGGTTATCGTAATACCTTCCAGCATAAGGGAACTTATCTGCACATTGCTCTGCCCGCGGACGTATTTTATAAGCTGTCCCGGCGAAAAAGGATCCCTGCCGCTGTCAACCTTATATTCAAAAATCGGCTTTGCGGAAAAGCCGCCCATTTCAGCGCACGCAGGCGCCGTAAAAACAGCGGCAAAAATAAAAACCGCAAATATAAAAAACACCCGTTTAAGCGCCGTCATTTTACCGCCGCCTTGGGATAATTATAAATTTTAAGCATCATCTCTGTGTTAACGTTATCTTTTGCGTATAAATCCGTATCATCAATTTTCAGCCTTAATTCATCGCAGACAATAATCATATTGCTGTAGCCAAGCCCTGTAATAAAATTACCCAGATTATTATAATTGGACTTTGCCGCGAATTTAAATTTTCTTTCCGTATACTCCCCTTTTTTTGTCTCTTTATCAGGGGCGAACCTCACAAGCGTTACATCGCTTGCGGCGGCTTTATTGGATATTTCTTCAATCAGCTCCGCGAAACTTGTCTGTTCAGGAAGCCTTGAATTTAAAAATTCGGTTTCGCTGTTTATAGCGCTTGCCCTTTTTAAGAATTCCGGATACTTGGATACCATATTTTTGGCGTCCTGCAGGTCTTTTTGTTTCTGTTCCAGTATCACAGCTTTGGCTTTATATTTTTTTACAAGCGGGCTGTAAAGGTAATTCCAATAAGCATAACCGGTAAGGCCGACAAGCATTACCGCGGCCACAATTGTCGTCTGCTGCTTCTGTGTAAGTTTTATATTTTTTAAAGCGTTCAAATCAAATTTGGCCATTTCTTACCCCTGCTTCGGCTTGGCGCCGGTGGCAAATATAAAGTTAAATTCAAATCCCACCCAGCCCGCGCCGTACTTGTCTGTTGTTTCTATTTTTGTAATACCTATCGCGGATACAACATCCTCTTCCTCCAGGCGCCTTACAAAATCCGCAAGCACCGCCCGCGAAGAAGCAAAGCCGGCTATCTTAACCTGAATACCTTCTTCTTTTTCTTTTTCATGGGAGACTTCCACAAGCCACATATCCGGGTATATTTTTTCCGCAATCATATCCAGAAGCTTAACCCAGGCAGCCTGGTCAACAAGAAGCTTTTCCACCACTTTTCTTTTCTTTGTCAGTGCGTCTTCCAGCGCGTTGAATTTCTTTACCTCTTCAATTTTATCCTGAAGCGCGGCGGATTCAGCCTCTATTGTTTTTATTTTTCTCTCTGTCTCTTTTATCTTATTGCTCTGCGCAATCACAACACCCACAAGGCCGGCCGCAATAAGGCCCGCTATAAATATTCCGGCCGCGTAAAACACCTGCATCTTTTTGGCTTTCTTTATCTTGGACGGAAGAAGGTTTATTTCTATCATATTTTATCCGCCGCTCTTAAAGCCAGCCCAAGCGCCACGTTGAAATGCACGGCATTGGCCCTAAGATAGTCAAAATCAAAATTCTTTGAACTTATATTAACGTTCTTAAAAGGATAATTTATTTCCACAGGTATACCAAGGCGTTCGGACAGAAACCTGTCTATATTTTTTATCTTTGAAGTACCGCCGCTTAAAAGTATTTTCTGGACCGGTTTTCTTTTTACCGTGCTTTCATAATAATCAAAAGCCCTTCTTATATCATTAAGCATTTTATTTAACGCCGGGGTTATGGCTTCAAATATCCTTGACGACTTGTCATCTTCGCCGCCCGGCATCGAACTTAAAAGAAGCTCTTCACTTTCAACCATAATAACAGCCTGCTGTTTTTTAAGTTCTTCAGCCTGCGCGAAGCTTATGTTAAAGTCCCTTTGAATTTCTTTGGTCAGGCTGTTTCCGCCTATTCCCACATCCCTTGAAAGGTGCGGTATATTATTTTCTGTTATGGTGATTGTGGTAAGTTTAGAACCCATATTAATAAGCGCCACCGTATCCGCTTTTATGCCGCCTTCCGACTGGTCGGCGGAATTCAGGTCATACGCGTTGCACAGCGAAAACGAATCAACTTCTATTGCGGCAGGCACCACGCCCGCTTCTTTTAACATCTGCATGTGCTGCCCCATAATGTCATTTTTAACAGCCACAAGAAGCACTTCCATTTTTTTCTGATTTTCTTCCTCTAATTCGGACAATACCTGATAATCATATACCACCTGGTCCATGCTCAGCGGTATATACTGTTCCGCTTCAAACTGAATATTATTTTTTAATTCTTCGGCGGACATATAAGGAATTTTAATATAACGTATTATGGCGGAATCTCCGGGAATGGCGGTTATCACTTTGCTGCCCGCGATATTTTTCTGCTTTAATATTTTTTTAAGGGTGTTAACGTAAAGGGTATGCCTTGCTTCCGGGTCAAGATCTTCCACGGAATCAGATGAAAGGTTTATTATTTCGGCTCCCGTTAATTCATAGCCGTCTTTATTTTTCTTAAGCTTGATCGCTTTGATGCTGGAACTGCCGATATCAAGCCCGACAATCCCCTTGGAAAACATATCAAGCGCCATTTTCTCTCCCTAATTTTTTTACGCCAGCAGGAATTTTATTAAAAAACCCGCGGCGATAAAAGGCACAAAAGCAATTTCGTCCTTTCTGCCATTCTTTCTTGTAACAATTAAGAACACCGCAACAAAACCGCCGGCAATAAAAGAATAGAAAATTATATCAAAAACAGCGGCCGCCCCGACACACATACCCAGCACTGCCGCAAGTTTAACATCGCCTTCCCCTATCTTGCCGTTTGTAAAGTAATTCAATATAAGCAGAAGGGTTCCGCCTGCCGCCGCGCCGATAATGCCTTCAAACAGGTTAATTCCGCCAAACTTAAAGACCGAAAAAACAGCACCGGTTATCAACATATACTTTAAAATACCATCAGGCACAATTTTTCTGTCAATATCTATTAATGCTAACGTTATAAGATAACCTACCATTATTATATAGAAAAAATAGATTTTTTCAACCCCAAACTTAATAAAAAATAAAACAAACAGTAAACCCGTGATAAATTCAATCACAGGATACCTTATTGATATCTTTTCCCCGCAAAACCTGCATTTTCTTCCAAGTATAAAATAACTTAAAATAGGGATATTATCATACCATTTAATGAAATTTCCGCATTTAGGACATGCGGAAGGCGGCGAAACAATGGATTTTTTTTCGGGAATCCTGTAAATACATACATTCAAAAAACTGCCTATAACAGCGCCATAAATAAATAAAATAAACACCGTTCCGGCGAATATGATTTCAGAGTTCATTAAACCCCCAATTTTAAGCTTGAAAATAAAAAAAGCCGCGGCAATTAAGCCGCGGCTTTTTTTGCATGACTGTTATTCGTATCCGTAAAGCGAATAAGTAACACCTTTGCTGTCAGGCTGTGAATTGTTAACCCAAACATCACCTGTCTGGTTGTTGTACTTCCAGCCGTCTGTAGCTGTACCAATTGATGCCGGAGGCGCTGTTGTTTCAAGCGCTACCGAAATGTCTGATCCTGAAAGCTTAAACGTATTTGTGCTTGGCCCTCTTACCTTTACCGGGGGCATTCTGTCCAGATACGCACCAAACTTGTTGGCATGTGTATCAAGATCTGTCGGGAAAACACCCTGATTGTCACCATAATAAATTGATACCGCTGACTTTATGGCTCCAACGTTTCCCTTTGTTGCGCCTTCTCTTGATTTTTCCAACATGTCCGAGAACTTCGGGATTGCTACAGCTGACAAGATACCGATGATCGCAACAACGATCATCAACTCGATAAGCGTAAACCCGTTCTGTTTCTTCATCTACGTTCACCTCCTTTTAAATTTTTTACTTCTTGTTTCTATACCAAGTATACAACTTATTTTTATTTTGTCAAGTTTTTTTGTAATTTTTTTTGTATAGCTACCCAACCATGCTTCCCATAGAGAACATAGGCAGAAACATGGCTATAACCATTCCACCGACAACCACGCCTAAAAAAGCCATAATTAAAGGTTCTATCATTGCCATCATGCTGTCAACGGCATTATCAACCTCTTCATCATAAAAATTTGACATCCTTAAAAGCATATCATCAAGGGCGCCGGTCTCTTCTCCCACGGACACCATCTGTATAACCATTGACGGAAAAAGTTTTGTGGCTTTCATGGGGTCTGTAAGGCTTTGCCCTTCCCTGACCGCGGCCCTGACATCCATAAGGGCTTTTTCAATAACTTTATTGCCCGCTGCGCGCGCTACAGTTTCAATAGCGTCAAGGATACTGACCCCGCTTTTTAAAAGCGTGCCAAGCGTCCTTGAAAACCTTGCCACCGTGGCTTTTTTTGTCAAAGGCCCAAAAACCGGCATTTTTAAAATCAACGAATCTATCATAAAAGCGCCTTTTGCGGTCTTTTTTACAGCTATAAAAATAAACACCATTAAACCTGCGCCAATAATTTCATGAAGAAAATACTTCTGTTCAAAATTTGACACATTAAGCAGAAACTGCGTGGGTGCAGGAAGGTTGCCTCCAAAACTTTCAAATATCATGGAAAATGACGGCACAACCTTAACCATAAGAATAACCGTGATAGCAAGCGCTATGACAAGAATTGTAGCCGGATATGTCATTGCACCTTTTATCTTTTTGGTTAAAGCTTCCCCTTTTTCAAGAAAGGTGGAAAGCCTGTCAAGAATCTGATCAAGCGAACCGGACAACTCCCCGGCTTTTATCATACTGCAGTAAAGGGTATTAAATACCCCGGGATATTTGGACATAGCGTCCGAAAGGTTGGCACCGCCGCCTATGTCGTCCCTTACTTTTGTAAGAACATCCTTAAAAACCTTATCTTCCATCTGTTCCACCTGAATATTAAGCGCCTGTAAGACAGGCAATCCCGCTGTTATCATTGTGGCAAACTGCCTGGAGAAAATGGCGATAGTACTTGTGGATACCCTGGGCCCCATTTTAAAAAGCGACGCCAGCCCTCCGCTTTGTTTTGTAACCGATACAACAACCAGTTTCTGCGACCTCATCTTGGCGTTTAACTGTTCGTCGTTTTCGGCTTCAATTACCCCGTCAATTACCCTTCCATCCGGAGTCTTTGCTTTATAAGAATATGTCGGCATTTATCGCGCTCCCGGCCGCATTAATATGCACTGCTCTTTCCGCCGCCGCCGCCCCCGCCCTGAACAAGCCTTTGCAGGTCTTTAGGGTCGGTCGTCCTTGCGAATATTTCATTATAGGTAACAAGCTGTTTGGAATAAAGCTCCGCAAGCGACTGGTTCATGGTTCTCATTCCGTATTCAGAACCGGTCTGCATTATGGAATATATCTGATGAATTTTCTCTTCCCTGATAAGGTTTCTTATAGCGGCGTTGGTGATTAATATTTCCGCGCAAAGCGCCCTTCCTGAAGAATATGACTTTGGAAGCAGCTGCTGGCACACAACAGCCTGAAGCACAAAAGAAATCTGCGCCCTTACCTGCGACTGCTGATGCGCGGGGAAAACGTCTATCATTCGGTTAATGGCCTGCACAGCATCAGGCGTATGCAGAGTCCCGTAAACCATATGCCCTGTTTCCGCAATGGTAAGCGCCGCTTCTATAGTTTCAAGGTCCCTCATTTCGCCGACAAGAATTACATCGGGATCCTGCCTTAAAACATATTTTAAAGCATCGGAAAATTTTCTTGTATCCGTACCCACTTCCCTCTGATTGACTATGCAGCTTTTATGCGTGTGAATGAATTCTATGGGGTCTTCTATTGTTATTATATGCCCGGCTTTATGCGAGTTTATCCAGTCAATCATTGACGCCAGCGTGGTGGACTTACCCGAACCCGTAGGCCCGGTTACAAGCACAAGCCCTTTAGGGAATTTTGCAATCTCCTGAACCGCGGGAGGCAGCCCCAATTCTTCAAAACTTAAAATATGCATGGGAATCCTTCTTAACGCGGCTCCCACCGCTCCCCTTTGTTTATAAACGTTCATCCTAACGCGGCCTATGCCTTCAACCCCAAACGAAAGGTCAAGTTCATTTTCCCTTTCAAACTTCTCTTTCTGTTCATCGGTAAGTATGCTGTATATTACGTGCTGGCATTCATCCGGCCTTAACTTTTCAAACTCCGAAGCAACCATTTCCCCGTCTATCCTTAACATTGGAGGGGCGCCCACCGTAAGATGAAGATCCGATGCCCCTTTTTCAAACATAATCCTTAAAAGCGTATCAATGTTTACCATATATACCTCCGGATGAATTTGTAAAACCAATTGCATCTTTTATTATTATATTTGTTATTTTATATCCTGTCAAATCAAAATGTAAAAAAATTACTGCTTTTTTATCTGACACAATACTTTCAAAGGCTTTTCCCAAGCCTTTTTATCGCATCTATATGGTCTTCCTTTAAAACCAGAAATTCAAGCCCTGTCCTGAATTTCCCTATTTTTTCATCTTTTCTAACCCACTTTATTTCCGCGAATGTGGCAAGGGGCTTTTCTTCACCGTCCACATAAATATCCAGCCGCAGGACTTCTTCCGGTATAAATTTTTCGTCGCACAAAAGCTGTATCCCGCAAATACTTATATCGCTTGATTCCACATGCTTTTTTGATTTTTCAACAGCTTCAATACCCACGTCGGAATCCTTCATGATTTTATATGTTACCTTCAGTTTCTTCTCTATCCTGCTGTGTTTTCTTTTGTCCGAGTAAATCTCACCCTGCGGCATTTATAACCCCTTTTTAATCCGGCAACTGCAGCGCCGGACCGTTATATTTTTGTTATGACTGTTACATTAAAAGTTTTTGGGGAAAGCTTTTTCTTTCTCTATAATTTCCTGCACCTGAACCGGAAGTTCGGCAAAGAAATCAAAACCCGTAATTTTTTCAACTTCGTCAACAGTCGCGCTATACTCCGTAATTTTCTTTCCCGGTTTGCGGTTTTCAATAACAAAACCAAACGCATGCATTCCCCCGTCTTCCGACTGGTAAAGCACAACCTTATAAAAGTGCGTGGGAACATATATGGAAGTGCCTTTTATCAGTTTCTTTTTTCCTTTCGCATAATCAAATACAGGCCCTGTTATAACAAAAGCTCCGCCTTTGGAACGCGCAAGAACCCTTACTTTACTTTCAAATTCTTTCCAAATGCCGCGCTTAAGCCACGGTTCCATCGGGCAGACATTGGACATTAAAAACGCTTCCTTAAATGTTTTTTCTGAATACGACAAATCCACCGCCGGCGCCATTGGGCACCTGTCAAAAGCAGCGGGATAGTCATTTCTTTTTATCCTTAATTCCGGCGGCAAGGCTTTGTCCGGCATAAAAGTACCGCTTTTAAGGGCTTTTTCCGGAATATTTCCTTTTTTCAGATGATAAGAAACCCACAGCGGATTCCTTTTGCTTCCGCCATACATAAGCACATAACCCGTTTTTTTTAATATTCTTCCGCTTCCCGACGGCGCGCCAAATCTTATGTGTTCTTCCGGGTCAGGCGTGTAAGCCGTAAATATAAAAAACGGAACAAGAACAAATAAAAAAAACCTTTTCATTTAAATACCTTCGCTTTCTTCAAGGACCTTAAGGTGCTTTTTAATTTCTTCTTCCAGCGCGTCAGGAAGCCCCAGCAGTTTAACATCCATGAATCCCGAAACAATGGCAGACACAGCTTCATTTTTTGGTATACCGCGCGACATAAGGTATAGTATCTGCTCTTCATCCACTTTTCCTATTGCCGCTTCATGCGACATATTAACGTCGGCAAACTTTGTTTCAAGTTCCGGTATGGCGGAAATTATACCGCCGTCTTTTAGCATAAGCCCGTCACATTCAAGATGCGCGAACACCCCAGGAGAATTTGCCTGCAGGTGCCCCCTTGCGATAATAGTACCGCCTTTGCTGACAGACCTGCTTATAATTTCCGCGCGCGTATCAGGGGCGTTTAAAAGCACCCTTGACCCAAGATCGTACACAGAACCTTCAGGCGCCATTACAAGTGTGTTAAATTTTGCCACCGCTCCTTTACCGTCAAGGTGAGCCACAGGGTACATCTGCGTTATTTTTGTATCCCTTAAAGCAATATAATTTGATATATATGTCCCGCCCTCTTCCACTTTTATCGCGGAACGCGGCCTTACGGTGACATCTTTTGCCCAGTCGTGTATCATTGTATACATAAGTTTCGCGTTTTTTCCCACATATATTTCTGTCACGCCTATATGGCTGCCTTCCGCCAGATAACTTGCGGCGGCGCACCCGTTCATAATGTGAATTTCGGAATTTTCTTCAAGTATAATAAGGTTATGAACTTTCTGCTTCATCTTATCCTGTTTGATAAAGAAACACGCCTGAAAAGGAAAATACGCCTTAACGCCGGATTTAACCCTTATAAAATAACCGGAATGAGTCTCTTCATGCGCGGCCTTTGTATATTCATCTTTGTCCTTGTCCACCAGTTTCCACATAAGTTCATTTAAATCAGGGTAAAGTGCAAGCGCTTCTTTAATGGCAAGCATTTCCACTCCCTGCTGCTTTATGCTTAAGTGGTGCACCTTATCATTTTCCATTACAAAAGAGCCGCTTCTGCCGGCTTCGTCTGTATTAATGCCTATGTCCTGAATTTTTTTCCTGTCTTTTTCATCTATCTTAATTACGTCTCCCTGCATAATTCACACTCCGTAAACCCATGTTTTTGAATATGTTCAAAAAGTATCCGGGCGTCATGCTTGCATTGAATCTTTCCGTTTAAAAGGGTGTATCCCGCGTCCGCGTCCACGTAATCAAGAATGTATCCCGTATGCGTTATTATTAAAGCGCTTTTTTTACGCTTTTCTTTTTCAATATCCCTGCCTAAAAGCATTCTTATTTTCCCGCCAAGCATCACCATATTTTCAAGGTCAACCCCGGATTCCGGTTCATCAAGCATGACAAAGTGCGGGTTCTGCGCGAACAACTGCATTAATTCAGACCTTTTTATCTCTCCTCCGGAAAATCCGCTGTTAATGTCGCGGCCTATTAATCCGGTAAGTTTTAAAGCCAGCGCGCCTTTTTCTATATTTATATCCACACCGCTTTTTTTCATTATCTCTTTTAATACATCATTTAACTTCATTCCTTTTATAATCGGCGGGCGCTGAAAAAATACACCCATGCCAAGGCGAGCCCTTGCGTCTATTGCCAAATCATTCAGCAATACGCCGTCGTATTTTATCTCCCCATTGGTTATTTTATACTGCGGATACCCCATAATTGTCATAAGAAGCGATGTCTTGCCGGAGCCGTTAGGCCCAAAAAGGATATGAGTCTGCCCGTCGGGAATGGTAATGTTAATTCCTTTTAATACCTCGTTGCCGTAAATAGAAACACAAAGGTCTTTTATTTCAAGCATCTTTTTTTTCCTTTTAAAAGTAATTTAACAGACAAACATATTTTATCATAAATTATTACGATTTGTAATTTTTCATAAACAAAAAAGCCGATGGACTGATGCACAGAGGGACGGAGGGACAGAAGTGAAAAAAAAATCTGAATCAACTGCCTCCTAAAACGCTCATAAACTCGTTGATTTCCGCTTCACAGTCTCGTTCCAACCGAACTTAAAAAGTGCGCCTTCCATAACAAAACAAAACTGCTTTAATCAAAATAATTAAACAAGGATTGGGTGTTTTTTTTCAGCGCGTGCCGCACTAACCTGCTGTGTATCCGCCAGGACATTTTTAATGCAACGCCGGCATATCCGGATGTGCTGCAAATTCCCGGTTACCAATGACGTTAACCTGTCTGTGGATTTCAAGTATATTCGGATGCAAGATTACCAATTTGCGGTGCGCGCTGAAAAAATATACCCAAAACCTGTAAGGCGGATGGATCGGAAGACCGGAAACTGATACGAAACCTAAAACAACTGCCGCGCCCTAAAAGGACGCGCCTACCATTACAAAATCATACATACTACTTCAATTAAAAAAAATACTGAATAGCGGCATGTATAGTAGCAAAAGTCGGTTTTGACTGTCTTTAGTTCTTCTCCTGTCCACTCTCTACTCTCACCTTTCTCGCACAAAAAAAATAGCCGGCTAAATAAAGCCGGCTATTTTTTTTGGCGTCCCCAGGGAGAATCGAACTCCCGATACCGCCGTGAAAGGGCGGTGTCTTAACCTCTTGACCATGGGGACGTTTATCTTTAACTGTAAATTTCGTCCTGTAAAACCTGCAAATTATATTATACAGTAATACATTTGTCAATATTATTTTGCCTTTATTTACCTGTTGGCAACTTGCAACATTTAATGCAACACCGTTAAAATTTCCCATGTTTCTCTTGTAACTTTTTGTCTTATTATGTCGTTTGCGGTT
>JAFGWA010000021.1 GCA_016937715.1 Candidatus Goldiibacteriota bacterium | reverse complement strand
CTATTATCCCACAATTTGAAAAGAGGACATTATTACTTTGCCACAAGAGGACATTATCACGTTGCTGTTACAGATTGGAAACCGCGAAAAACAACCCATAAATCTATATAAAAAAGTATTAATACATGGTATTATCTGTAAAACAATTAAAGGGGTAAGGGATTGAAAAAAACAATTTTACTGACGCTTATGCTCGCCGTATCTTCATTAATATTGGCGGAGGACACCTCCGGACTTTATACATTAAACAACTGGTGGGAAGGCAGTTATACAAAACGCCTTGCTTTAGGAACGGTTGCGTATGGCTTTGAAGACGGCAATAACACTTTTGACCTTTATAATATGGGGTTTCCTGCCGCTTTTGTGACACGGACAAGAAAAAATGTTATCTCCCTTTCCACAAACTACCAGACCTCCCCCGAACCGTTAAGGATGATTTTCGGCAGTGATACAAATTCAATCACTTACTGGTTTGACAAGAATAATGTAATAAACGCTGACTGGAGATATAACCGCGAGTATGAACCCGGCAGATTTTACCCTTATACTAACCCTTATTCATCTTACTCATCTTATAACGACACCACTTACACAGCAGCCGGAGATTCTTCATCCGATTCAAAATATTTTAATACGGGAAGTATTGAATACATATTAGATTTGAATGATTTAAGTTTTGGCATAAGAGTTTCCAATTATTTTAATTACAGAGAATCTGAATATTCAACATATAAAAATGCTATCTCAGGAACCGGAGAATCTTATTTATATTCCGGAATCCATATAAACGAAGACCGCCTAACAACTTTTCTGTTTAGCGCTGCATCTCAATTTTCCATTTTAAATGTTTCTTTGAATACCGGCTTTCTGCACGGAGAGTCAAAAAATCTGCATGTTTATCAGGATATCCCGTTGCACCAAAACTATGATTCCATACATGTTTTCGAACAGATATTTTTTGATCTGGGCGCAGGGATTCGTGAAGAATCATTTGAGCTTTCATTTAAAATATCACCCCGAATAACAACATACGAAAAACAAAATGACTATTATAGCCCTGCAGATAAATTGCTGTCCGAACTGAAAGCCAGGTGGAGAATGACCGAATGGCTTAATATTTACAGCGTATTTGCGCAGGAAGGTTTGACCCTTGGGCTTGAATATACCAGTTCCGCCGTTAAAGCCTGTATTGAAATTAACAGGCGTAACAAATATGCCGGCATAGAAACAGAATTCATTGATAACTTTATATTAAGATTAGGAGCAGGCAAAACAGAATCAGAATATGTTTTATACAGCCCGTATTCTGTGGATACCGCGGATATGCATCCTTCTTATGAAGACATATTTATTACAGGCGGATTTGGTTTTAAAAACAGCAATTTTAAATGCGATTTATCCTGCAAGTGGACTCCCGTAATTGACACATATGATTATTTTGACCTTTATAACAATACCCGGGCGGATATATTCAATTTTTCTTTAACAACAAAGTTTTTCTGGGATTGATATTAATAAAAGTACAGGCTTCCGGTTCTCCTCCCTTAACACTTAAATATACTTTCCACTTTACCCATATTGTGATATCATTTGCCCTGCAAAAAACAACAAGGCGGTAACATGGACGGAATTTTACTTTTATACAAAGAAAAAGGGCCCACTTCATTCAAAGCCATAGAGCAGGTTAAAAAACAGATTAAAATAAATAAAATTGGGCACACCGGCACCCTTGACCCGATGGCAGAAGGCCTTCTGGTTGTGCTTTTGGGTAACGCTACCAAGATAGCGGATTATGTGGATGATACCAAAGAGTACGAAATGCAGATTCAGTTTGGCGCGTCAACTGATACAGATGACGCCATGGGCAAAGAGATAAACACCCTGCCGGTGCCCGCGGATTTAGCGGATAAAATAAACGCTAAAATACCTGATTTTACAGGCAAAATCATGCAGATTCCGCCCGCTTATTCCGCTATTAAAAAAGACGGAAAAAAACTGTACGAACTTGCCCGCGCCGGCAAAGAAGTAAAACCGGAGCCCAGGGCAGTGGAAATATTTTCAATTGAAGTTTTAGAAGTTCTTGAAACCACAGCCCGCCTTAAGGTGGCATGTTCTTCCGGTACGTATATGAGAAGCCTTGCCCGCGATTTAGCAGAAGCCATTAATACCTGCGGCCACCTTTCATATTTAAAACGTACCAGAATAGGAAAATTCAGCAGTGACAACGCCCTGACATTATCGGCTATTGAAGATTTACAAAAACACATAATTTCCATCAACGACACCCTATATAACGTAAAAGAAGCCCCTATAAGCGCGCCGGAGCAGTTAATGTTAAAAAACGGGATCGCGTTAAAGAACAGGTTTGGTTTTAAGCCCGGTGAAGTAATCAAAACAGTATTTGACGGCAAAGTATTGGCCATGTGCACGGTTGAAGGAAGTGTTTTAAAAATAAACAGAGGAATAGAGATTTAATATATTATCCGAAAAATTAAACCCTATTCCGTGACGTACGTGGAATAATACTTTTTCTCCCCGCATTCTATTGCCGGTTTGGCAAACTGCCACTTTCCTTTTATCCCAAGTTCATTGCAGGCAAGTTCAAAGTGTTTCATGGCTATGCCAATGTCTATTGTCTGCCCAAACTGAAATTTATACGCGGGTGTATATTCAAGATAAAAATGAAATGTATTGCCGGCTTTTATAATTCTCCACGGCTGCTGGTTGGATGCCGAAGGGCCTATTCTTACGCATTCAAGAGCCTGCTCAAACCCGCCCGAGGCTTCTTTATTTAAAGATTTTGTAAAATCACCTTCAAAAAACAGCATATTCCAGTGTTTACGCGTGTCAGATTTTACAAAGACCCTCATGGCTTTATCTTTAAGCCGCCTTTTTTCCACGGCGTAACCCACAGGCGTTACCGCTATCAACTCTTCATTTTCTTTAAGGTTCATGGCAGCGCTGAAACCAGCTTTATCGTATGTTACACCCATCCAGCACGTACCCAATCCCAGTGATGTGCATAAAAGTATCACTTCTTCAAGAATATAACCTACATCCGCAAGCGATTTGTCTTTTTTCTCCGCAGCCGCTGTAATAAATACTTTTGCCCCTTCAATTGTCCCGTAAGTTCCCAGTTTCATCGCCTTATCAGCATCCACAGCTTCTATATCCACCAGTACCATGCGGACTTTAGCGCCAAAAGGGCCTGTTTTATCCCCTTCAATTGCCTGCTTTAACGCGTTTATTTTTTCCTGTTCTATGTCCATATCCTTAAACGTGCGCCACGAAGCCCTGTCTTTCATTATCTGAATTGCGTTCTGCATAAAATCTCCCGGTTTAAACCATTAACTTTTTAATTCTTTTTACGCACCTGTCTTTACCCACAATTTCAACTAAGTCAAACAATCCCGGCCCCTGCGTGACACCGCTTAACGCAACCCTTATCACATGCATGTACACTTTTGATTTTATGCCCGCGGCTTCCATATCCACCCTTACGCGTTCTTCAACTTTGGCTTTATCTTCCGTTCCTTCTTCTTCAACTATTTTCAATAACACTTCAAGCACTTTTAAGCGCTCTTCCGAATTCTTTTCCCATACCTTTTGCGCTTCCGGCTGCATTTCAACATCATCCCTAAAAAAGTACGACGACAGCGCTCCGATTTCGTTTATCAGTTTTAATTTTTCCTGCTGTACTGCAACCACTTTTTTAAGATAATCCCTTTTTGACACCGCTTCTGCCTGCGTTATATACCCGTCATTTATAAGCTGCGGAATGCAAAGGTCTGTTAATTCATCAATACTTTTCTTTCTTATATACATGCCGTTAATCCACTGAAGTTTCTGGTCGTCAAACATGGCGCCCGCTTTGTGCACGCGCGTAAGGTCAAATTCGGATATTAATTCTTCCATTGTCATAATGTCCTTGCCTGATTCCGGCGACCAGCCTAAAAATGCAAGATAGTTAACCATTGCCTCTTTTAAATAACCCATTTTTCTGTAATTTAATACCGCTGTTTCGCCGTGCCTTTTGGAAAGCTTGCTTTTGTCCCTTCCCAGTATCAGGGGGATGTGCGCGAATTTTGGCACCTGATATCCCAGCGCTTTGTACATATGTATCTGCTTTGGTGTGTTTGAAAGGTGGTCTTCGCCGCGTATGACGTGGGTAATACCCATATCCGCGTCGTCCACCACGACTACAAAATTATAAATAGGCATGCCGTCCGCGCGCAAAATTATCATGTCATCCAAAACGGAATTGGCTGTTTTCACATCGCCCCTTATCATGTCTTCCACTATTACTTCGCCGTCTTTGGGTACTTTTAACCTTACAGTATATGTTTTACCCGCAGCTTCATTTGCTTTTACCTGCTCCGGCGTTAAAAGCGCGCATCTGCTGTCATATTTAAAAGCCCTTTTTTCAGCCTCCGCTTTTTTTCTTTCGGCATCAAGTTCTTCTTTTGTGCAGAAACATTTATACGCCTTGCCGTCCGCGATTAATTTTTCCGCGTGTTTATGATATACATCAAGCCTTTTAGTCTGGTAATACATGGAATCATCCGCGCTTTTTCCGGGGCCCTCATCCCAGTCCAGGCCAAGCCATTTTAAAGAATCAAGTATTTCCTGTTCCGACTCTTTTGTGGAACGTTCTTTATCCGTGTCTTCTATTCTTAACACAAATTTACCACCCTGCCTTTTGGCAAAAAGGTAATTAAAAAGCGCGGTCCTTGCACCGCCTATGTGAAGGTATCCTGTGGGGCTTGGCGCAAAACGGACTTTAATCATTGTAATCTCCTTTTTAAAAACAGCACTTTAACAGTTTAAGCAGTTAAGCTATAGCGGCTGCAAACCGCAATATTTACAAATAAAAACAGCCGGCTTATATCGCCGGCCGCATATTTTTAATAATTAACCGTTTTTTATTTCTGCGCGGCAGATTCCATTTCACAGCTGCCTTCAAATATTACGCCTTCCGCCATGACTATCTTTGGGGTTTTAATGTCTCCGTAAAGTTTTCCGGTATGCATAAGTTCAAGTTTTGCCGCGGCAATTACATCGCCCGTTACCTTGCCCGCGATTACGGCAAATTTGCATTCAACATCGCCTTTAATAACCGCGTTTTCGCCTATTATGACTCCGGCATCAGTTGTGACATTGCCTTCCACTTTGCCGTCTATGCGTATTGTGCCTTTGGTATTTATATTGCCTTTTACTTCACAATCCCTGGCAATAACAGTGGCCACATTTGATGATGAAAACATTTTGTCCGCCTTATTTATTAAGCGCGGTTTCTTCGCGCATATATCTTACAGGGTTAACCGCAACTCCGTTAAGCCTTACTTCATAATGAAGATGCGAAGCGGTTGACCTTCCGGTGCTGCCCATATATCCAAGTATCTGCCCTTTCTTAATATGCTGCCCTTTTGTCACCACAAAATTTCTTAAATGCCCGTAACGGGTGGTATAACCGTTCGCGTGATTTATAAGGACAACATTACCATATCCGCGCTCAAACCCGGCGCCTGTAATAACGCCGTCTGCCTGCGCCTTAATCGGCGTGCCTTCATCATTTGCTATATCCACACCTTCATGAAAAGTAAGCGCGCCTGTAAAAGGGTCCATTCTTGAACCAAAACCCGCGGTTATCCAGCCTTTAACGGGCCAACCCGAAGGCACAGCTGTCATCCTTGCCCGCTGTTCGGTTATGTATTTTATTATCTGCTGGTAGCTCTGCTCTGACTTTCGCGACTCTTCGTCAATAAATTTCGCGGCAAGCGCGAATGAATCTGTTTCTATGCTGCTGTCCCTGTCTTTAATGTGCTTTTCAAGCATCTGCGAATCTATATTTGTGGGCCCGCCGAAACCTGTATATTTAATTATGCCTTCCCTGCTTTTCAGTTTAAGCATTCCCCTAAGCTGCCCGTCAAGCTCTGAAATTCTTTTTACAGCTTCCCTGGCCCTTAAGACTTCCGCGGTGAAAACTTTATGCTTCTGATTAAGGTATTTGTTGTATTCAATTGTGGCCCTGTAATTGGCATGCCTTGATATGATAAAAGCGGAAACAGCTATTCCGGACACCCATAATAATAAAAGTGCGGCAAAAACGATTCCGCTTAATCTGACACTTACCACTTTAGAATTGTCGTCGGGAACAAGCATAATTGTCAGATGCTTTTCCCTCTTTTTAAGCTTCATTACTTACCCCCTGACGGTACCGCGGGCCCCCGCCCTTGATTAATCCGCCATTCAGACAAACAGTTTATTTTACTTGTTTGCTTCAACAAGTTTTTCTTTTAATTCAGGAGAAATATTTTCAATATCTTCCATTAATATCTTAACTTTTCCGCCGTCAACTTTTGTGCCCTTAAGGAATGTTAATTTAGCCGCTTTAAGCTTTGTTAAAAGCATATCAGCATATTTTCTGGGAGCGTAAATATAAACATCAGCGCCGTCATCATTCGGATAAGGTTCAAGTGAAACCCTTACAAGCGACCCCGGATAAAGCCTTTTCGCCTCATTTTTCAACCTTTCAGCAATTGCTTCTGCCTGCGTTGCGCCCATTCTAAGCCTCCTTAAAGAATAATTTTAGTTTATACATATTCCTGTTCAATAAATTTATTATAAGTCAATTATATGGGTATTGTCAATAGTTTATCATTTGCATGGCAGGGCATGGAGTTTCTTAATGCAAAACAGGTGTTAACAAGTTACAAGTAACAGGTTACAGGGTAAAAGTGGCAGGTTACAGCTTACAAATAACAAGCAAACAATAAAAAAAGTTACAGATTACAAATTATAGGTTTGTTTCACCTGTAACTTGCAATCTGTAACTTGTTACTTGCAGTTTCTCACCTGTAACCTGTTACTTGTAACTTGTTACCTGTTATCTAATCTCTATCCCGCCAAATACCGCGTTTGCTTCAACTTCAATCGCGGGAGAACCTTCTTTATAGGAATCTGTATGATAGATAGTTGTTCCAAAAGCCGCAGTGTTGCCGTTTGGAAGCATTACGCCCCCAAATGCCGCGCTTCCCTTTATTTTATATGGTTTTGCCTTGTCAATTTTCACCTTAACCCCGCCAAAAACCGCGTTAAGTTCAATTCTTGCCCCGCCGGGCTGTACCTGAGTTAAATCAATATTTGATGCACCAAAAATTGTTGAGTATTCGCCGGAAATATCATTACCTTCAATGTTGCTTTCAGAAAACATTGTTTCCCTTCCGCTCTGTGATATTCCGCAGCACTTTTTGAAAGCTCCCGGAAATAGAATACTTATACCCACAAAAATTACAAAAGCGGCAAACAGAATTCTGAAAAGCGGCAGTATTATGCCAAAAGCCTTCAGCATAATGCTTATCCCGATAAGTATGAAAAAAACCCCCCAAAACAGTGACCACACATGCATTTTCATTTTCCTCCTCCACATATTAAATTATTTTACATAAAGTAATTTTATCACCGCTTTCGCGTTTGTCAAATAAAATCAGTGACAAGTGACAGGTGACAGGTTACAAGTTACAACTGAAAACTTGTTACTTATTACCTGCCACTTGTAACTTGCAACTTGTAACTTAATCTTACATTTGTTATATTATTTTCAGGAGGCGAAAAATGAAAACAATAATACCTGCTTTTATTCTGTGCTTTATCTTTATTTCATGTGCCTCTATGTCCGACTATGAAAATACCCTTAAAAATTTTAATTACCCCAATAAAATTCCGGCATCCGGCCTGATAAAAATGGAAGACGGCTATTTTGAACAGGAATTAAAACCCGGCTCTATGAATATGGCACAGTCTTCATATATCTGCGGGGCGCACGGCGACCTTGACGGCGATTCCGTAGAGGATATGGCATCTGTAATCGCGGTTTCAGGCTCCGGGGACGGCACATATTATTATCTGTACATACTTGTAAAATCCGGAGAAGAGTATAAATATAAAGCCAGCGCGCTTTTAGGCGACAGGATAAAAATTAAAACTGTCAAGATAGGCAATAAAAAGATAGGAATTCAGTACTTAACGCACGGCGCTGATGATGAAAAAAACAATCCCACTGTCAGCACAACTTCAATTTTCGCCCTTTACGGGGACAGAATAAAAAAACTTAGATAACGGAGGGTAATAATGACTGAAGAAAATGCATCATTAAAAGAAACACCCAAAACGCCAAAAACGGTTGAACTGGCGGTGCTGTTTACGTTTCTGGCGATTATGACGGGAATGACAGAATTCATCCTTGAACTTGCCGGAATAGGACAGCAGACTATAGAAATGGAAAATTATGAGATGACGGCGATAATCGGTTTTGCGATAAATTTTATATTCATGATTCTGTTTTTAAAAAAGCAGAACTGGGCAAGAATACTGTTTACGGTATTTTTCTTTCTTGGGCTGCTGGCACTTGTGCCGATAGTGAAAGAGGAGTTTAAAAGCGACCTTATAGGGGCGGCTTCCAGTATACTTCAGACAGTTTTTGTACTTATTGCCATAATGCTGCTTTTTTCAAAGAGTTCCAATACATGGTTTAAGAAAAATAAAACTGCAATACAAAAATAATTTTGTTATAAAACTTAAAAATTATTTTTTATAAATTTCAGGAAAATACGAAGCGGGCGCAAGCCCGCTTTTTGCTTCTTCTTCGTTAAGCTCCCCGTAATACAAGTCCATAAGCCCTTTGGGTTTGTACTCCCCTGATATCACTTTCTTCATGCGTTCAACCCTTTGCTTATTGGCTTCCGGTTTATTTATCACATGAAAAGTCTCCGGCGCTATGACCATTGCCAGTATTGACAAAAACTGCTCTGTATGGATTTCTTTAAATGATTTTCCATAAAAAGCCCGCGCCGCTTTTTCAAAACCGATTATAACGGCGCCATTATGCTTTCCAAGATAAGCCTGATTTAAGAAAAGCGTAAGCTGGTCGTTTTTTGAAACCAGCGCGTTTAAAGCGTATTTTGACACAAGCATAAGTTTAAGCTTTCTTATGCCGGGTTTAAACTTTTTAAAATAAAACTTTTTGCCAAGCCCCTGGGTTATTGTTGTGATGCCCGCTCCGGGTGACTTTAAGTCTATTCCGTCGTGCGTGAAAAAAGCCGGGTCTTCAATTGCCAGTATGGCGTCAAGCCGCTCTTTGCTTAAATCCGCGTAAGTAATTACCGCGTTTTCAAGCAGCGGTTTTACAATCGCGGGGGTATCAGAACGTGCCTTTAAGACAACAGTGGAATAATAAATAATAACCGCAGCAATAACAATCAGCAATGCCTTCCCCGTGAGTTTTAATACCTTTTTCATTTAATCTCCACAAATACCGGGGCGTGGTCAGAACCGGTCACATCGCTTAATATACCGGCTGATTTTACCTTTGATTTTAATTCTTCATTAACATAAAAGTAGTCTATCCTCCAGCCAATGTTGCGCTGCCGGGCTCCGCTTTTATAATCCCACCAGGTATAATTATTACCGTCTTTATGAAACATCCTGAACGTGTCCGCATAACCTTTAGACACAAGTTTATCAAGAAACGCGCATTCCTGCGGCAGAAAACCTGATGTTTCCCTGTTTTCTTTCGGCCGCGCAAGGTCAATTTCCTTATGTGCCGTATTCACATCGCCGCAGATAATAATATTCTTTTTCTTTCTGTTTTTCTCGGCATTTTTCAGAAACTCTTCATAGAAGGCCAGTTTCTTTTCAACAAATTCCGGGCCCCTGCCGCCGTTTGGAAAATAGATGTTATACAGGAAGAACGTTTCATACTCCGCTATTATTGTCCTTCCCTCGTCATCAAACTGCGGTTTGCCAAGGCCGTATTTTACGTTTACAGGTTTTTGTTTTGACCACAGCGCCGTCCCGCTATACCCCTTTTTGACAGCCGATGACATGCAAAAGTTATATCCTTTGATATTTTTCAGTTCTTCAGGAAAAGTATCTTCCTGCGCCTTTGTTTCCTGCACGCAAAATATATCCGGATTCTCTTTTTCAATAAACGGCATTAATATACTTTTATTATGCACCGCCCTTATTCCGTTAACATTCCAGGAAATCAATTTCATTTAAACTCCTTTTCACACAGGTTTCCGGTATTAGTATCAATTTTTTCGTTTTGGTAGCCGCGCCTTTTAAGGCGCGTTGTTTTTATTTCGCGTTTGAACTGCCCCGGGCTAAAGCCCGCGCCTACCAGATCTAAACAAAGCATCCAAGCATCCAAACTTCCAAGCATCTACCCGTCCCTCTATTTCTTCTTCCCCTGATTTTCCACTTTTTCTATCGCCTTTTTTATCTCTTCGGGATCGCCAAGATAATAATGATTTACAGCCTTTAAATTGTCATCCATTTCATAAATTAAAGGTATGCCTGTTGGTATATTAACCTCTGTTATTTCCTCATCCGGGATATTATCGAAATATTTTACCAGCGCGCGCAGGGAATTGCCGTGCGCCGATATTATAACTGTCCTTTCTGATTTTACGCGGGGCGCGATATTTTTCTCAAAGTAAGGCACAACCCTTGCAACCGTGTCTTTAAGGCACTCTGTTGAAGGTAATAATGCCGGGTCAAGGTCTTTATAAAGCGCGTCATTGGCAGGATGGCGCGGGTCGCTTAATTCCAGCGCCGGCGGCCGTATATCATAACTTCTGCGCCATATTTTAACCTGTTCTTCGCCGAATTTTTGCGCCATTTCAGCCTTATTTAATCCCTGAAGCGCGCCGTAATGGCGTTCGTTTAATTCCCAAGCCTTTACGATTTTTATAAGTTTTATATCCATATCGTCCATGACAATTGAAAGGGTTTTAAGCGCGCGGATAAGCCTTGAAGTAAAAGCTATGCCAAAACTTAAACCCGCTTTTTTTAAGGCGCCGGCGGCAGCGTGGGCTTCACTCACCCCTTTTTCAGACAGGTCAACATCAGTCCACCCCGTAAACCGGTTTTCCTTATTCCACTGTGATTCCCCATGGCGTAACAATATAAGTTTATACATAATTTTATTATACAACAAATGAGACAAATTTATCCCATAGACTTTTAACCCATATCCCATATATAAGTACCTATCCCATAAACTGTCATCCCATATCCAAGAAACATAAACACTTATCCCATATTTATTATTTAAATTTTTATATATGGGTTATGGGATTAATTTATGGGTTAAATCTTCATCTATGGGTTATGGGTTAATAGTTTATGGGATAAGTATTTATGGGTTAAATAATTTTATGTATTCCCCATACCCTTCCTTATATAAATCTTCTTTGGGTATGAATCTTAATGAAGCGGAGTTGATACAGTATCTCTCTCCTGTGGGGTTAGGCCCGTCGTTAAACACATGTCCAAGGTGCGAGCCGCCTTTTTTGCTTTTAACTTCAACGCGCGTCATAAATGCACTTTTGTCCTCTTTTTCTATTACTGATGCTTTATCAATGGGCTTTGTAAATGACGGCCAGCCTGTGCCCGAATCAAACTTGTCTTTTGAACTGAACAGCGGCTCTCCCGTCACCACATCAACATATATACCCTCTTTGTGATTATCCCAGTATTCATTTTTAAAGGGAGGTTCTGTGCCGCATTCCTGCGTCACCTTATACTGCAAAGGAGTAAGTTTTTTCTTAAGGTCCGGTTTTTTTTCATCTTTCCATGTTTTCTTTAAAAACGCTTCCCTTCCGGAGCCCTTTTTGTACATCCCATAATGAAAAGGATTTGTCTTGTAATAATCCTGATGATATTCTTCGGCATCATAAAATTCCGATGCCGCCCTGATTGACGTCACAATTGGTTTATTAAATATCCCGGATTTTTCAAGTTCAGCTTTTGATTTTTCCGCGGCTTTTTTCTGCTCTTCATCCAGATAAAACACAGCAGTGATATACTGGCTGCCCTTATCCGCAAACTGGCCTTTAGCGTCAGTAGGGTCTATCTGATGCCAGAATATTTCAAGCAGCCTTTCGTATGATACTTTTTCAGGGTCATATGTAACTTTTATTGCCTCTATATGCCCTGTGCTTCCGGTGGAAACCTCTTCATACGAGGGGTCTTTTGTAGACCCCCCGGTATAACCAGCCCTTACATCAATCACGCCATTTTCCGCTTCAAACGGGCCTTCCATACACCAGAAACATCCGCCCGCAAATACCGCTGTTTTATTCATATTATTCACCGCTCCCTTCGCCAATATGGCTGCACCTGTTAAAACCAAAACCGCTGTGATTACCATAATTTTTTTCATTTAATTCTCCTGTATATCACCTTTGTAGTGATATTATAGCAGGCGTATATTGAAAAGTCAAGTTTTTGGGGGGTGCAGCAGAATATATTCTTATCCGTTAAAGTAGAGACGCATCATGATGCGTCTTGCATTTGAAATTTTAAAAGCAGGAGACGCAATATATTGCGTCTCTACATTAAAGACATCTAGTGTTCGTTAACATAGAGACTCATCATTATGCGTCTTGCATTTGAAATTTTAAAAACAGAGACGCAATATATTGCGTCTCTACATTAAAATACAAACCGTCCGCAAAAAAAAAAGCCGCGGGTACGTGCGACACACATACCCACGGCTTTAAACCTGTTATATTATTATTTAATAATTAATGATTCTGCGGTTGCTTCTTTTGGTTTTGGGACTTCAAGAAGATCAAGTATGGTGGCGCCAATGTCAGCCAAAATCCCTTTAGGCCTTAACTTTATCCTGTCCGCGTCATCTGCGGCGTAAATAAGCTCTACCGGATACGTGCTGTGCGCGGTCTTTGCGGCGCCTGTTTTTTCGTCAGCCATTTCTTCAGCGTTGCCGTGGTCAGCTGTAATTAATACCGCGTAACCGGCGTCAAGCCCTGCCTGTGTGACAAGCCCTGTACATTCATCCACAACTTCAATAGCCTTTTTTGCCGCTTCAAAAACTCCCGTATGCCCCACCATATCGCCGTTTGCAAAATTAATCGCGATAAAATCATATTTACCTGTTTTTATCTCTTCAATCACCCTGTCTTTTACAATATACGCTTCCATTTCCGGATGCTCCGCGTAGGCGGACGCGTCAAAACGCCCTTTTATTTCTATGCGGTCCTCGCCTTTATACGGTTCCAGCATCTTGCCGTTAAAAAATGAAGTTACGTGTTTAAACTTCTGTGTTTCCGCGATGCGCAGCTGCTTTAAGCCTTTTTTAGATATCTCTTCACCCACAAGATTCACCATATCGCCGCCTTCGTCAAGCGGGGGCAGTACATTAAACTTAAACGCGTCATAATACCTTGTAAGCCCGCAGTACGCGATGTCCGGTTTTTTATCCCTTTTTCCGGGGTACACGTCATCTACAAAAGCGTTGGTAAGCTGAATAGCGCGGTCCTGCCTGTAATTAAAGTGAATGACGCCGTCGCCGTCTTTTATTCCGGGGTAATTATCAATTACTGTAGGCGGAATGTATTCATCCGTCATGTCTGTGCCGTCCGGAACCTTGTCATTTTTATAACTTAATTCAATCGCTTCGCGCGCTGTTTTTGCTTTTCTGCCTTCGCATTTTACAATGCAATTAAACGCCTTGTCTGTAAGGTCCCACTGTTTACCGCGGTCCATTGCGTAATATCTGCCCATCACAGTACCTACAACGCCTTTATTATATTCCTTAAATTTTGCTTCCAGTTTTTCAAGATAGGTAAGCGAAGAACGCGGGTATGTGTCGCGGCCGTCAGCAAAGAAGTGCACATAAACGTTTTTTATATCCTGCGCCGCGGCTTCCTTTATTATGGCGAAAAGATGTTCCTGATGCGCGTGAACGCCTTCGTCCTGTACAAGCCCCATTACATGCAGGGCGCCTGATTTTTTTGCCGCTTCAAATACGCGTTTCATATTTGGGTTGCCGAATACCGTGCCGGCTTCAATAGCCTCATTGATACGCACAACTTCCTGCTTTACAATCCTTGCCGCGCCCATATTAAGATGTCCCACTTCTGAACTTCCCATATATCCCGCAGGAACACCTACAGATAATCCGGACGCTTCAAGAACTGTATTTGGATATTTTTTTAAAAACGCGTCAGTATACGGCTTATTCGCTTTTTTCACGGCGTTAAATTTTGAATCCGGCCCTATACCCCATCCGTCGCGGATAATAAGAATTACTTTTTTTGACATATCAAAACCTCCGGTTATTATCGCAGATTGCCGCAGGCAAGCCGCAGTTTTTAAGCAGGTCATATAATACAACAAAGGCGGGGTTATGTAAACAACGGGCTTCGCCGTTGGATGCTTAGAGGCTTGGATGCTTGGATGCTTGGAAAATCTGGTTGAAGCGGTCATGCGCAGTGAAAATCCACACCCTGAAGCGAATTTATATAACTATAAAACAGGTACAGCTAAAATCTAAACAACGCGCCCTAAAAGGACGCGGCTACCACTAATTAACCCATACTTACTTATGGGATATTGGTTAAACGGTTATGGGATAAGTCTTTAAAAAATATCCCGCAACCTTTTACCTTATTACAGTGTCTAATATAATGAAGAACACAAGTCGTGACGCTTTACAACGGAGTGTGCGGCCATGAAGGTAAAAATAGCCAAAATAAACATTCAGAAAAAGCCTTCAGAGATTACCTTAAAAGAACTTCTTGAACTTGATGCAGTAGAAGAGCCGTTTTTGGGCACACTTTGCGACCTTGATAAAGATGCATTCTCCACTGAAATAGTCCAGATTTCCTCCCGGTCTTTAAGGACAGTTTATATAAGCGAGAATTAGAAAGCCGAGAAACCGAGGGACGGATGCACAGAGGGACAGAGGGACGGAAGTAATACCAAACATACAAAACAACACCGCGCGGGCTGAAGACCCGCGTCTACCAATACAAAAATTCCATAAACTTAATGCGTGCGCTGAAAAAATATGCATAACCCGAATAAAAATTAATGAGTAACAGAGATTTTCCCGACCATCCGCGCATCTGTACATCCGTCCCTCAATTATTTACTTGTTTTCCTTCATCTTACCCAGCGCTTTAAAAACCTTTTCTTTTACCTCTTTTATTGTGTTTTCATTTTCCGCGGCGATGCCGATTACAAATGGCATCTTTGAATAGTATTTTATCTTCGCGTTTCTTATATTTTGTCCGGGGTAAAAATTACCGTAAAAACTTAACTTTTGTTCAGAAATGTACTTTAACTTCTTTTTCATATTATCCTTGTCTTTTGCCCATCCTAAAAACACAAGATATGACGGCGATCTAAGGGCAATTGAACCATATTGTTCCATATCTTCATCCTGTTCTATTTTAAAGGTTAAACCGGCTTTTTTTAAACCGTCAACAGCGCCTCTTAAATCTTCATAAAAACCTTCCGGCGCCTTATCAGCCTTTACCCATAACACGCGTTTGCCTTCCATATAAACAATTTCATCCGTGGGTTGATTCTTAAATTCTTCCGAATAAACCTGCGCGACGCCTTCCCTTTTATTATCCGCCATTTTCCCGTTTACACTTTTATTGCCATTTTGATAATAACAGTTAAAACCAGAAGCGTTTCCGGCGGAATAACCGTATTCACATTCAACGCAGCCTTTACAGCGGCTGTAAAAAGTCTTTACAGCGCCGTCAAGTTTTCCGTTTTTATAATTTTCTTCCAGAAAAGGCGTATCTCTGCCAATTGTCCACAAAACTTTACCGTCAGCAAATTCATTGTCTTTAAAAACAACATTGGCATGCCGGTGTTCCGCGTATGAAAACTCCCATTCTATTTCAGCAAGCCCATTTAAAGCCTGCCCTTCTTTTTGGACAGTTCCGTCATCCTTATATGTCCATACAGCTATCTCTTTATATTTTGAGTCTTTAAAAATCAATTTATTTTCATCAAGGTTCTTGACGGCATGAATAACAGGTTCAGCGGAAAAAGCCGGAATAACAAAGATAAAAAACAACAGAGACACAACAAAAAAATTTTTCATAGACACCCCTCCATATTTTTTTATAATATTAACAAAAAAATATAAAACATCAAGTTTTTTTATCTGTTTATCTTTTTGCGGAAATTCGCGAGGAGATATTGCCGAAGGTGTCTGTCAGGATTGTGTCTTTATTATCGGATAAATATTGCACAAGCTCCCTGTGCGCCTGTTTTGTGACGGAGATATAGTCGCCTTCAATCCCGTGGAATAAAAATACAAGCCACATCCCGTTTTGCGCGGCTTTTTTTACCATTTCTATCATTTCGGCACTATTACATTCCACGCCAAAACACGGCACTTCGTACAGGTCAACAGATACCGGGTCAGCGTAAATACTATAAATACCCCTTGCAGCCGCGAATTTTTCTTTTATCAGGGGTTTATAGCTTATCTCCCTGTTTTTGCCAAGCGAGCTCTGTCCGCAGGGATAAGCAAATACATATTTATCAGCGTTGTAATTAAATTCATTATTAACTATCCTTAAATTTTCATCTATCTCTTCACGCATCCTTGCCATATCATAATCCTGCAGCGCGAAGCCCTTTGGCACAAAATCAAAAGAGATGTCGCAGGGGTGGTTTATGGTGTGAATTCCTATTTCGTGGCCGGCGCCGGCAGCACCGCGCCACGCCGGATATTTGGCGGGATTTTTTAAAGCCTCTCCTGATACAAAAAAAGTGCCTTTTAATCCAAATTCATCTAATGCCGGGACGCCGTATTTTAACTGCGAATCAAGGCCGTCATCATAGGTCAGGCTTACCATAGCCCTGTAATCAATACTCATCTTACAGGCTTCTTCATAATAACCGCGGCTATCCGCTGCATTATTTTTTTTGCCCCTTCAATGTTCCATTTCCAGTCAAAGGGCCTTATTTTCCGCAGCAGGTATAAAGGCCTAAAGAGAAGTTTTTTATATATGTGATTCCTTAATCCCTTTAAATCATCCGCCGTAAGCGCCTGAGTCCTTATTACGGGTTCTTCCGCCAAAGGAAAATATTTTGACCAGTCCTTTGTCAGCAGAAAGCCGTTTTCTTCGTAATATTTATAAATATCCGTATTGGGAAAAGGCGTGGAAAAACATACCTGCGTGTAGAACGGGTCTATCTCTTTTATGAATTTTATTGTTTCGTTAACGGTTTCTTTTGTCTCGCCCGGAAGCCCTATTATCACAAGCGCGTAAAACATTATTCCTAATTCCTTGCACCATTTGGCGGCCTGACGTATATCATCAAGCGTCACGCCTTTTTTAATGTTTTTCAGGATTTCCGCGGAGCCGGTTTCCACCCCTATTGCTATTTCTTTCATGCCCGCGCGTTTCATGGCTTTTAACATTTCATATGTTACAAGGTTTGCCCGCGTGCAGCAAACCCATTCAAGCGTATTAAGCCCTTCTTCTTCCATCCTTTTAGACAGCTCTTCCACCCTGCCGCCTTTAATGGAAATGGTATCGTCAAAGAACAGGAATGATTTTATGCTGAAATTTGCCTTTAAATATTTAATTTCCTGAATTACGCTTTCAATGTGCCTTTCCCTGCAGCGCGACTTTCCATAAGCACAGAACGTGCAGTTAAACGGGCAGCCGCGGGTTGTCTGAATAAGCGCGAAGGGAGCGGACATAACACCGGTATGATAAGGTTTAAGCGACGGCAGTAATTCATAAGCTGGAAAAGGCAGGTTATTTATGTCGCTTATTTCCGCGGCTTTTTCATTTGTAGATACGCGCCCGCCGCAGTGAAAGGATATGCCGGGCACTTTTTCCAGAAAAGTTAAACACCCTTTAGCCCTGTTTGCAGCGCTTAAAAGCCATTCATCAGGGTGCATTTCTTTTGTTTTTTTATAGCCAAACACTTCTGTACATAATTTACTTATTACAGCTTCAGGTTCCGAATCTATAAAAACATCCACAAAATTCTTCTTAAAAATTGAATCCCTAATCTCCGGAACATCCGCGATTATCTTATTTCTAAGCACAGTCAAAGCGCCAAGTCCGTGCGCTATTTTTAAAATTTCCAGATCCTGTTCCTGCGTATCAAAACCGCAGCGCGAAACTACAATATCAGGGGAGAATTTTATTATTTCTTCTGTCACCGTCTGAATCGTAACATCAAACCCGTTAGCATCAATCAGTTTTACCTCGTAATCAGAGTCTTTATTAATCATTGAAGCCATATATAATAATGAAAGCGGCGGATATACAGACCCCATATCCTTGTGTTCAAATCTCTCTTCCCTTACCACAGGATAACCATCCACCCGCGGCGGGTTAATAAACATTACTTTAAGTTTTAAAATAACGCTCTCCCATACTTGATTTATGTTTTACAGATTGAATATAACACCCGGGGGGATTTTTGTAAATTCACAAATTGCCGCGGCTATAACTTTCACATTCTATAAAAATAATTTATTCTTATACATAAACATAATCTGATTGGTTTTTTTGACACACGCAGGTTTTTCATCATAATATAAAAAAATTTATTAACACATTTCATTTTCATACTTAATTTATAAACTGATTAATTCCCTGGATATTTCCTGTACAAGGCGCTTTGACGCGCCGTTGGGCGTTACAATATCAACTTTTTTCCTTAGTTTTTTTCCAAGATAATCAGACGCGCCGATTAAGCTTAGCAGGTCTGCCTTTTTATCAAATGAAACAAATAAATCAACATCACTGTTCCTTTTTTGATCGCCTCTGGCATATGAACCAAACAAACCAATTTTCACAACGCCAAACTCTTTACGGAGTGTGTCTTTTTCGCTCTCTAAGACTTTAAGTATTTTATTTTTACTCATATTTTACCTCTGTTACAATTTCACAACAAGAAATTATAGCCTTCTGAAAATGCATTATAATTATATCAAAATTTTATAAAAATATAATTTCATCGGCTTCGTTTTTTCGTATAAACGGATATTTATCCCTGCCGGTTCCGCGACAGATACTCCGGCTTCCGCGTCTTTCAAAATTCTAAAAATCTGTGCTTCTGCGAACCCGCTTCTCTTCATATCAAAACCTCCTGATACCGGTAGTTTTAACACTTAATTACTCTAGTTTCAAGTGGTCCGATTTTTGGGTGTAAGATCAGAGTGTCTAAGCAAATTATATCCGAAATCGCTTTCGTTGTCTACACGAATATCCAATTTTTGTGCAAAAATAAGATTTTGTTAGTTTTTAAGGGTGTATTTTTATCGATTTGGCATCCGCGTAACTTTAGCCCGCTTTTAATTTAGTTTGGAGGATAAAACAACATTGCTACAAATGGCAATGCTAATATTAACAAAAAATGGATTAAAAGAGAAATATGTGTTAAAACCACAAATAATACTCTTGATGATTTAATAGATATTACAAACAAGCTAACAGATAATAACAATAAAACTATTGTCAATGAAAGATAAATAGAAAATATAAATTTGCCGTCTTTAACAATAACACTAATTAAAGTAAGCGGATTTATAAAAGTAAAATAAAACAATAATGACTCCGAATAACTATAAGATGAACCGCTTAAAAACTGAGGCACCATCATAAACAAATAAAAAACTAATGCCGTAATAAAAAACATCACTATCGACCCCTTACTTATAACACTATAAGTATTCTTCTGCATGTTTCCCATCCCCTTTATGAACAATATCCTGCAGACTGTATTAAAATAATAGATACAATAACAAGCACGTCTAAAAGCAATACAACTATAGAACAAATAAAAAGCTTATTAATAAATTTGCGATTTTTTATCACCAATTCATTTTGCGAACCAGAGAGAGTTTTCATACCGTCTATCATATTCATGACAATAATTATGATAAGGCCTAATGCCCCTGCAATAAACTTATCTGCAAATATAGCATAATTAAATCCAATCAAATTCGTCACTACAGTATATACTGTTAACAAAAAAAGCAGCACCAATCCATGTTTGTGTTTACTTGGATGATACGCCAAGTAGGTAAACGGAGTAATTGCTATTGCCGATAGGAGAATAAATGGCAATGCAACAGTCAAAACAAACGGATCAAAAATTGCTAACGGATAAAACTTTTCTCCGATTGTCATCGCAAAAACCGCACCTATAAAAAGCGCACCAATCCAACTAATCTGAAATGCATGCAATATTTTTTTTACAATATCCAAAATCCCTCCGGAAAGCTGTTTCCCCTTTTCTCTCCCATCAAGCAGTTTCACTGCATTTTGCGATTCAATTATTTCTTTCTCTTTCAATCGTCTTTCTTTATCTTTTTTCAACTCTTCTTCCGTCATTAATATCAAATTAAAGTATTCTATATTTTTAGAACTGCGTTTATATGAAGAAATATATTTTTTTGAATAATCTGCGCTTTTCCGGGCAAAAACCACATAATCTTTTTCCCATTCTTCACCAAACCACCATCCGTATTTATTTTCCCCCTCTTCAGTAATATGTACGGGTTTGCCGTTAATTATTTCAATTACATCTCCACCAAGTACAGCTATTCCTAATTCCGAGCATTTATTTATAATTTCAAGCGCCTGTTCTTTTGATACAGCCCATTCATGGAAACCACCCCATCCATGTTCTGTTAAATTGATTCCAACGCTTAACAGCGTCTTAATTATTTCCGGCTGTTCATCCTGTATAATTCCAAATTGTTCATTAAGTTCATCTGCTAAATTCATGTAAACTCCTATATATTAATCAACAGAACATAAATTGATGCTTCTTTTATTAAAAACCTTACTTCTTAAAACACGCGCCCTAAAGGGACGCGGCTACCAATACAAAAATTAAACCACACTCTTACCTGTCAAAATACTCCCCCGCCGGAATCGCGCCGATTCAATATTTTCGCTCCGTAAAAGAGTTTCCACACTCACCACAAAACTTGCTGTCATTTCGGTTTATTAAACCGCATTGCCTGCAGATACCATTTGACATTCCGGCTTTGATAGCAAAATATAAATACGGTAAACTATGTTTGTTGTATATCATATACTTATCGTCCCAGTTAGCAGTAGTAATATAAATACGCGCAGAATCAAACATTTCACTGCCATACTTAAGTTCTTTGATATTTTTATATTCAATATTTAATTTTTGCCACGCATTTTCAAGTATCAACCCATTGTCGTTAATCTCGACGTATGAAAATCCATTCCTATTAATGGTCTTTGTGTTTCTTGTTTTAATACCAGACCTTATAGGGACTTTTGTTAATTTTGGAATTAAACTCACTCTGTCAAATATTTCATTAACCAATTCATCATATTTTTTCATTTGATAATCAACGAACAAAAGTCTTTTTTTATTTTCATCCAGTAAATCAATGCGCCTCATCGTAATATTTTCACGCAAATATTTAATCTGACTCCATTTAACGGTCTTCTTGCCTGATATACCCCTGAATTCTATCTCATCCTGATCTATAACGACTCTTCTGAATGAAAGAATTACGCCCCATATTAAAAAAAAGGACACAATCGCCGCTACCACTTTAAACACTCCTAAATCTATACTATTTCTTAATAAAGCATCCGCAGTTATCAAAACAGGTAATGGTAGAATCCGCAACAAAATATATCCAAAATTAAACTTATATATTTTCCTTTCCACTCAATACTCCCCTGCCAATATTGCGTAGCTTTTCATGTCCCTGAAGCTGCTTCCCTTATACGCGTATTGTTTTAAGACCCCTTCGCATTTCATTCCGCATTTTTCCAGTACTTTCGCGGATGCGTCATTTTCCGCGTCGCAGTATGCTTCTATGCGGTTTAGTTTTATTTCATTAAACCCGAATTCAATTGTTTTGGCAACTGCTTCTGTCATGTACCCTTTATTCCAGCACTCTTTGCGGATGGCGAACGCTATCTCTGCCCTTTTATTGGCGGAGTAGTACGAAACAAAACCGCAGGTGCCTATTAACTGATTACTTTCTTTAAGAATAACCGCCCAGTTGGAAGGTTTGTTATCCGCGTAACGTTTTGTGATAAACCTTACCAGCACTTTTGAATCTTCAATTGTTTTATGGGCGTCCCATGAAGTGTATTTTGCCACATCCGGGTCAGAGGCAAATTCAAACACCGCATTATAATCATCCGCCTGTACAGGACGCAGAATAAGCCGTTTTGTTTCCAGCACCGGAAGATTTACAAAATGTTTTTTCATTTTCCCCGTCCCGATAATTTAATTAAAAACCGCTCGCAGGTTCGATCCAACAAGAACAAAACAAGTACAAATCCTAAAACCACGCACCCTAAAAGGGTGCGGCTATCCCGCCTTCTTTCGCTCGCAAACTCGCTTCATTGCCGGGATTTCCGCTCGCAGGCTCGCTCCAACCAGTACAGAACAAAACAAGTACAAGTCTAAAACCACGCACCCTAAAAGGGTGCGGCTACCAAGGCATAAAAATACAATTTATAAAAACACCCACAAAACAAACTTAATAATCTTTTGTATGCCCCATTAATGATTTAACTCCGCGGAAGGCAAGGGCAATTTCGCGCGGGGTTCGTATGGATAATAAGCTTTTTAACAGAAACAGCGGGTGTTTGTGAATGTTCCACATCTTCTTGCACCAGTATTCATTATTATAATTGGACTTTAGTATATTATGTTCCATATCCATCTTTTCGTAATCTTTGCCGTCTTCTGTCAGCCAGCCGTTGTTTTCCGCGTCTTTGTACAGCGGGGTGCCGGGATACGGCATTATGATTGACGCCTGCATGGAATCCCCAAAGTGTGTCTTGTACAGCATAAGTTCTTTTGCGGCGGCGTATGTTTTTTTTACCGCGTCTTCATTTTCCCACGGGTAACCCACCATCATTGTCAGCAGCACTTTAAACCCGTACCGCTTTGCCCTTTTTACGTTTTCTATGATATCTTCAATTTTTTCAAGTTTGCCTATCCTGTGAAGTGTGGCAGTATCGCCGGATTCAAGGCCAACCTTCAGCAATCTATAACCTATTTTTTTCATAAGCACGCATTTTTCCTCTGTCAGGTTTTCCGCGCGCGCGTTGGAACTTATTGCAAATTTTCCCTTAATCCCGCGTTTTTCAATTTCAATTAAAAATTCCTGCATCCACGCCGTATTCCAAACAGCGCCGGAATCATTATCGTCAAATATCTCATGCACGCCGTATTTTTTTACCAGCATTTCCACTTCGCCCGCCACGTTAGCGGCGCTGCGCAACCGTGCTTTTCTTGCCCATAACGCGTGCTGCCAGATGCAGAACGTGCAGACTCCGCCTGTTTCTTTTCCTTCGCGGCCGCAGCCGCGCCCCGTTAAAATATACGCGCACGGCCTTAAAAGATACGCTTCGCCGTAAGTTTTCCAGTTTGTCAAATCGCGGTCAATATACGGAAGCGCGTCCAGATTATCATCAAGTTTAAACCTGCCTGAATTTTTTACTTCCCCGTTTTCCCTGTAATAAACCCCCGCGGGCATTTCCCTTTTGCCGGACAGATGCGCCGCAAGCTGTACTGCCAGAATATCATAATCGCCGCCGGTTAAAATAAAATCCGCCGGGCAGCTGTTCATTGACTCTTCGGGAAAATACGTGACATGGTCGCCGCACAGTATTACTTTACACGCGGGATATTTTAACTTGAATTTTTTTACCCATTCCCAGTGAAATTTAATTATAGGAGTCTTGGTTTCCACCATTACTATTTCCGGCGCAAAAGCGTCAAGGCGTCCGTCAAAGCCGCCTTCTGTCATGCCCTCGTTTATTCCGTCAAGAAAAAGCACCTGATGCCCCTGTGCTTTTAAATTGGATGCGGCGTGCGCGGGTATTAAAGGGTATATTTTTATCTGCCTTGAATGGGTGAATTTAAACTGCCTGTTCTGCCCTAAAAGCGGAATTTTTCCGCCGCGGTTTGTTGGGGGATAAATAACGGCAAAACGCATGGTTAATTACTTCTTGGTATTATTTCTACCACAGATAATCCAGCGGGTTTTTTACAGCGCCGTTTCTGAAAATGGAAAAATGCAGGTGCGGCCCTGTGGTGCGCCCCGTGTTTCCGGACTTGGCAATAAGCTGGCCCGCTTTAACGCGCTGCCCCTGTTTTACATGTATCTTGCTTAAGTGGCCGTATAATGTTGAATACCCGTTATCGTGCTGAATGCGTATGTAATATCCGTACCCGTTTGCCCATCCCGCCTCTGTTACTCTTCCTGCGGCGGCAGCGCCGACCCACGTGCCTATCTTAGCGCGGATGTCAACGCCGTTATGATATTTTGTAACTCCCTGTATCAAAGGGTCGTTTCTTGTGCCTATAAGAGAGGTATATTCGCCGGCCAAAGGCGACCTGAAAAGGCGCCTTGTGGCAAAAAGTTTTGACATGTCTTCATTTAAAAAAACCGGTTTCTTTCCCTGTATAAAAAGTATATCCCCTGTTTTCAGCCTTAATCCTATTTTATTATACTGCTTAATATAGTCTTCTGTCACATTATACGCTTCGGCAATTTCTTTTAATGTTTCCCCCGCTTTTACCTGATGAATTGTACCGCCCAGGCTTGGAATCATTATCTGTTCGCCAAGGCTTGCTGTAAGGTTTTTAAACTGCGGGTTGCAGCCCACTATCGTATCTATCGTATAATTTCTTTTCTTGGCAATACCCCAGAAGTTTTCCCCGGCTTTAATTTCATGCACTGAAAATCTGGCTTCTTTTGCCAGCGATTTTTTATTCAGGTAAACAAGGGCAAGTTCCATATCGCGGCTGCAGACATCGGCATAGCTGTCATTCATAAGCTCTGAATAGTCCTGCTTGCTATCTGAAAGAAGCGTATTTCCTGATGTCTTTGGCCTTAAAGGGGCGTTTGCCGCGCTGTCGCCCGCGCTTAACAGGATACCCGCGAAAGTAATTACCATAACAAAAGCTATAAATACAAAAAGCACCGCCACTCTCTGCAGCGACACGTTTTTTAAATGCTTTTTAATAAAATTCTGTAACATTTCACCCGTCCTTGTCTGTTTTTATTATAATTAAAAATATATAGCATATTTAGGGGGAAAGCAAGGGGAAAAACAGAGGGACAGAGGACAAAACAGAGGGACAGAGGGACGGATGCACGGAGGGACGGAAGTAAGACCAAACATCAAAGACAACTGCCCCGGGCTAAAGCCCGCGCCTACCAAATCTAAACCGTACCTCTGTTCCTCACGTTCAATACCGTCCCTCTGTCCCTCCGTCCCTCCGTGCATCCGTCCTTCACGTTCTATTCATTGACGCGGGGTTTTAAATAGGTTATAATTTTTTGACTTACTTATGCAGTTTACGTTATGCCCGGAGGTTTTATTATGCTTCAATACAACAAATCAAGGAAACTTTTCGAGGAAGAATTTTACCATTATGAGCTTCAGGATGTAACTGAACCCCAGCTTTACAGGGACTTCTTTCCTTATGATGATGTCCCCAAAATAGTTTTCAACAACCGGGTCATGCCTATGGACCCGCCGGATGATATCTGGATTACGGATACCACTTTCCGCGACGGGCAGCAGTCGCTTCCCCCTTTTGAAGTTGATGATATTGTCCACCTTTATGACCTTATGCACAAACTTGACGGCAATACAGGTTTAATACGCCAGACAGAATTCTTTTTATACACGGAAAGGGACCGCGCTGCCATTGAAAAATGCCTTGCGCGCGGATACAAATACCCGGAAATTACCGGCTGGATTCGCGCCGTGGAATCTGACTTTAAGCTTGTTAAAGCCATGGGCTTGAAAGAAACAGGAATTTTAACCTCTGTTTCAGACTACCACATCTTTTTAAAACTTAAATGGACCCGCAGGCAGGCAATGGACAATTACCTGAAGATAGCAAAGACCGCGCTTGATAACGGCATAATTCCGCGCTGCCACTTTGAAGACATTACCAGGGCGGATATTTACGGTTTTGTGGTCCCCTTAGCCAACGAACTTATGAAACTTTCCAAAGAATACAATATGCCCGTTAAAATAAGGATGTGCGACACCATGGGATACGGAATCGCAATGCCCGGCGCCGCCCTTCCAAGAAATGTCAACGGCATCGTTTACGCAATGCACCATTTTGCCGGCGTGCCTTCCGAATGGCTTGAATGGCACGGGCACAACGATTTTTACCGCGGGCTTACAAACGGCATTTACGCGTGGATGTACGGCGCGTGCTCTGTAAACGCGGCGTGGCTTGGCATAGGCGAAAGAACAGGCAACACGCCGCTTGAAGCGCTTATCATGGAATATATCTCGTTCCGCGGGCGCGAAGGAAAAGAAACTCTTGATACAACAATTATCACGGAAATAGCGCGCTACATGAACCAGAAGATGGGAATTGAAATAGCCGCCAAACAGCCTCTTGTGGGCAAAAACTTTAACGTGACCAAGGCAGGCATACACGCCGACGGGCTGATGAAGAACGAAGAAATTTACAACATATTTGACACCAAGAAAGTTTTAAACAGGCCTGTCATGGTCGGTATCACTGATAAGTCCGGCGTGTCCGGAATAGCGCTTTGGATAAATTCTTTCTTTGAAATTCCCGACGGCGAAAAACTTGCCAAAGATAACGCCGGCGTTGTAAAAATAAAAGATATCGTGGACAAACAGTATGTGGACGGCAGAATAATCGGCATTGCCGATGAAGAGATGATAACATGGGTGAAGGAATTCCTTCCCGAGATTTATAAAAAATTCGGACCAAACGTAGGAGTGTAAAACATGGCTGAAAAAATTACCGTAAACGAAAAACATGAACTTAAAGTGCCCGACAACCCCATAATATGTTTTATTGAAGGCGACGGCATAGGCCCCGACATCTGGCGCGCCACGCAGTCTGTCGTGGACGCTGCAGTTGAAATCGCCTACAGCGGCGCAAGAAAGATAGAATGGAAAGAGATACTTGCCGGCGAGAAGGCAAAAAACGCAACAGATTCCTACCTTCCGGAAGAGACAATTGACGCGATAAAAGAATACACAGTTGCAATAAAAGGCCCGCTTACAACACCGATAGGCGGCGGCATACGCAGCATTAACGTTACTTTAAGGCAGCGCCTTGACCTTTTCGCGTGCATCAGGCCGGTGCGTTATTTTCAGGGCGTTGATTCCCCTGTCAAAAAACCTCAGGATTTAAATGTAATTATATTCAGGGAAAACACAGAAGACGTTTATTCCGGGATTGAATGGGAAGCCGGAAGCGAAGACGCCAAAAAAGTTATCTCTTTTATCAACACTAATTTTAACAAGACCATCCTTTCCGAAAGCGGCATAGGCATCAAGCCCATGAGTGAATTTGGCACAAGGCGCCTTATGCGCATGGCTATTCAGCACGCAATAAAAAATAAAAATAAAAGCATCACCATAGTCCACAAGGGCAACATCATGAAATTTACCGAAGGCGCGTTTGCAAAATGGTGTTACCGCGAAGCGGAAGAAAACTTCAGGGATGTAATTGTAAAAGAATCCGAAGCCGCAGCCGGCATATCAACAGACGGCAAAATATTAATAAAGGACAGAATAGCGGACGCCATGTTTCAGCAGATTCTGTTAAGGCCGTCGGAATATGACATTATCATCACGCCTAACTTAAACGGAGATTACCTGTCAGACGCCGCGGCGGCGCAGGTAGGCGGACTTGGAATGGCGCCCGGCGCAAACATAGGCAAATACGCCGTGTTTGAAGCCACGCACGGAACCGCGCCTAAATACGCGAACCTGGATAAAGTAAACCCCGGCTCCCTTATGCTGTCGGCCGTTATGATGCTTGAACACCTTGGCTGGCCGGAAGCCGGCAAACTTACCATTGACGGAATTGAACGCACAATTTCAAACAAAACAGTGACATACGACCTTGCGCGCCAGATGGAAGGCGCTGTTGAACTTAAATGCTCGGAATACGGAAAAAAGATTGTTGAAAACATGAAGCTTATAGCAACTGGCATGTAACAGGTTACAAGTAACAGGTTACAAGTTACAACTATCAGGTTAAAGTACAAGTTTTCAGCTGTAACTTGTAACCTGTTAGCTGTTAACTGTCACCTGTCAGTTGTTAGTTGATACCTGTAACTTGTAACCTGTAACTTGTTACTTATCTATCTCCCGGAGGTTTATTATTATGAAACCAAAAATAGGAATTGTTGGCGCAGGAAACGTAGGCGCGTCTGTCGCGCATATCTCACTGATGAGAAACCTTGGCGATATTTATCTGCTTGACCTTTACGCGGACCTTGCAAAAGGCAAAGCCATAGATTTAAACCAGAGCAAGTTTCTTCTGGGTTCAGACTGCATGGTGGAAGGCGGCGGGGATTACGCTAAAATCGCGGAATGCGATTACGTGGTGGTTACGGCAGGCCTTGCCAGAAAACCGGGAATGTCCCGTGATGACCTTCTTTTTGCCAACTTTGACATCATAAAAGGCGTGGCAAATGAACTTAAAAAATCAAAAAAGAACCCTGTTGTAATAGTGGTTTCCAACCCCCTTGACGTTATGGCTTATACCATGCAGAAAGTCACGGGTTTCCCTAAAGAACGCGTGATTGGAATGGCGGGCGTGCTGGACACATACCGCTTTCTTCACTTTATACAGAACGCCACCGGTGCCGCCGCGGACAATATGCAGTCAATAATTTTAGGTTCTCACGGCGACACTATGGTTCCGCTTTTATCCCACACATTTGTTAACGGCGAAGCGCTTGAAACTGTCATACCGCAAGCTGAAGCAGCCGCGCTTGCGGATAAAGCAGCCAACGGCGGGGCTGAAATAGTGGCGCTGTTAAAAACCGGAAGCGCGTATTACGCGCCCGCGGCATCCGTGGTTAAAATGCTGGAAGCAATTATTCAGGATAAAAAATCCGTTATCCCCTGTTCTGTGCTTGCGGAAGGTAATTTTGACATAGACGGAATATACGTGGGATTGCCCGCCGTACTTGGTAAAAACGGCGTTGAAAAAATAGTTACCCTTAAATTAACCGCGCAGGAAACAGAAAAGCTTAAAAAATCCGCGGCAGCCATAAAAGAACAGATTGACAAAATAAACCCGCGTTTTTAAAGGATAATAATTTGAGATTACTGCGTTCGGAAAAGATATCAGAGGCAATTGAACAGCTTGTAATTGACGCCAATTACTTCCTGCCATATGACATAGTCTCAGCGGTAAAAGAAGCCGCCGGGGAAGAAAAAGAAAGAAAAGCCAAAAACGTCCTTTATAAAATTGTGGAGAATTACAAGACCGCCAAAAAAGGCGAATACCCGCTGTGCCAGGATACCGGCATTGTGGTGGTTTTTCTGGAAGTGGGAAACGACGTAAAAATAGAGGGCGACATTTACAAAGCCATAAACCGCGGAGTGGAAGCCGGATATAATAAGGGCTTTTTAAGAAAATCCGTGGCTGACCCGCTGACAAGAAAAAATACCGGCACCAACACACCCTGCGTGGTGCACACGGAAATAAAGCCGGGCAATATGCTTAAAATTTCCATTATGACCAAAGGCGCGGGCGCGGAAAATAAATCCGCGGTTAAAATGCTTACCCCCGCCGACGGCGAAGAAGGAATAATTAATTTTGTGCTGGAAACGGTTAAAAAGGCCGGCGCTTCCGCCTGCCCGCCCTATATAATAGGAATAGGCATAGGCGGCAACCTTGAACGCGCGCCGTATCTTGCCAAAAAAGCGCTGCTGCGCGAAATAGGCAGCACAAATACAAGCAAAGAAGCCGCGGTACTTGAAAAAAAGACACTTAAACTGATAAACAAACTTAACATAGGCCCGCTTGGGTTCGGCGGAATAACCACGGCATTATCGGTAATGGTGGAAACTTTCCCGTGCCACATAGCAAGCCTGCCTGTCGCAGTAAATATTCAGTGCCATTCTTCAAGGCACAAATCTATAACAATATAGTTTTATCCGGAGGACGTTTTGAAAAAGATTACAACCCCGCTTGACGCGGAGACAATAGAGGATTTAACGACCGGCGACGAAGTACTTATTTCCGGCACCATATACACAATGCGCGACGCGGCCCACGCCAGGATAGCGGAAATGGTGGAAAAAAAGGAAAAACTTCCTCTTGATTTTAAAAACCAGATTATTTATTACTGCGGCCCCACACCCGCGCGCGAGGGAAACGTGATAGGTTCTTGCGGCCCCACAACATCATCGCGCATGGATAAATTCACCCCTATGCTTTTACAGCTTGGAATTAAGGGAATGATAGGAAAAGGCGAACGTACCACGCCGGTAAAAGACGCTATTGCAAAGAATAAAGCTGTGTATTTTTCCGCTCTTGGCGGCTTAGGAGCTGAATACGCCAGGTCTGTTATAAAGTCCGAAGTTGTGGCTTTTGCGGAACTTGGCCCGGAGGCAATTTACAAACTGGAAGTGGAAGATTTTTACGCAGTGGTTATAGATGATACAAAGGGAAATGACTTATATTCAATGTTCCACTTCAGTTAAGGATGGCCGGCCTTTTTTATTCCGATATAACAAGCCCGCACGGGAATACCGCCAGAACATCCCTTAAATATAATTTCCTTCCGTCCGCCTTTACCGTTTTACCTGTTATCGCGCACGTAAAAACCTGCGGCGGATCTTCGGGCAGTATTATGTGAGTATCGCCCCAGACGTGTTCGCCTGCCGGCATTTCATCTTCGCGTACCATCATAGAAGTAAACCTTGGCGCCGCAATCACGGCAAGTTTTTTATCTTTATCCCTTGCAAACGTAATAACCTTATCCGCGTGCCTGCCGGCGGTTCTTAAACTTACAAACCCGCCGTTTGTAAAAAGCTGTTCTTCTTTGCGCCTTGCGTTAAGCATTTTAAATATTAAGAACTGCTTTACAAGCCCGCTTTTATACCCTTTTAGAATTTCCGAGGCAAAAGAAGCGTCATTTTCTTTCTCTTTAATGGCCGCGGCATTATTTTGAATCACGGTATAATCCAAAGCCCTTCTGTTATCCGGATCCACAAAAGCAAATTCCCAAAGTTCTGTGCCGCGGTAGAAGTCCGGAACTCCCGGCGCCGCTATTTTTATGCAGGCCTGCGATAATGAATTTAAAACACCGTAAAAAGAAACCTTTTTTACAAAAGGCAGAAAATCGTGCAGAAAATCTTTTCCGGTTACAGGGTCTGTTATCTTCATCGCGAAATCAATTACGGCATTTTCATATATTTCATCAGGCTTTATCCATGCCGTGTATACTTTTGCTTCCCTTACCGCTTTAATCACAAAATCCTTAACCCTTTCCCTGAAACCCGGCACTTCTTCTTCATTAAACGGCCATGCTGACAACAGGGCCTGATACACCATGTATTCGTCATTTTTGCTTATCACAGCCGGCTTTATCGCGTAATTTACAGACGCCCATTTTCTTGCCCTTTCATACCACGCTTTCGGCATTTCCGAAAGTACATTAAGCCTTGCCCTTGAATCCTCCCCCCTTTTTACGTCATGGGTGGACGTGGCATTCATGGTATGCGGCCAAAGCCTGGCGCGTTCCAGGCAGAAATTGTTGAATTCTTTTATACTTATCCCGAATTTATCAGGGCTGCTTCCCACTTCATTTAACGACAGCAGCCTGTTGTAAATATATAAAAAGGTGTCTTCAAATCCCTTTGCCATAAGCGGCCCGGTTAACTGCTGAAGTTTCATAACCACTTTAATCCATCCCTGCTTGGCCTCTTCATCCATAAAATCATCAAATTCAAGCAGTAAAAATTTTTTCATAAAATCAAGTTCGTACGACAGCCCGGGCGCGTTTCTTTTTGCGGCTTCTATTGTTTCCTTTATGTATGCCGTGTCCTTGTCTGTTACGTATTCATTATTTACATACGCCCTGTAAACGGGGAAAAATGCAAGCACCTCCACAAGGGCGCGCTTTATTCCATACATTGTAATGTCGCTTCCATGCCTGTACTTGGACATTATATCCTTGATAGCAGAGGCTAAATTATCCACATCGCCCGCCATTCTCTTTCCTATTATAAGCCTTTTTTTGGCGGTCATCATTCCATAGTAATCAAACTGCGCGCCTGTAAATTTTTCATACGCTTTTGTCATCTCTTTTTCATTTTTCTGCATTATAAAAATACCGTTCACGTAATTCATGAAATCATATCCCGTAGTCCCCTGAACTGTCCAGTAAGCGGGAAGTTTTTCAGCGCTTTCCAGTATCTTTTCCACAACTATATATGCTTCAGGCGCCGCTTTTCTTAAAGTTCTGATATACGCGGTGGGGTCATACAGCCCGTCAATATGGTCTATCCTTAACCCTGATATCAGCCCTTTGGATACAAGTTCAAGAATAAGCCTGTGAACAGCGTTAAACACTTCGGGTTCTTCAACCTTTACGGATATAAGGCCGTTTATATTAAAAAATCTTCTGTAATTTATCTCTTCAGACGCCACTTTCCACAGCGCCAAGCGGAAATACTGCTCTTTTAAAAGCGCGTCCAGAAGGTTGAATGATTCAGGTTTGCCCGGTTCGCCGTTATACAAAGTTACAATCCCGTCAATATATGTTTTTATTTCCCCGCCGGCTTCGTACAATTCCCACAGGATGGATTTTACAAAATCTATCTGCTCTTTTCTTTCGGTGACATCATCAATACCTTTAAGGTTTTTAAGCACATAAAGCGCGCCCGTAAAACGCATATAGTCATTATTTTTTCTGCCCAGCTTTTTTTTAAGTTCATCAATTCCGCCGGTAAAGAAAGAATAATATGATTTTATGGCTATGGGAAAAGAGTGTTCATAATAACCGGCGGTAAGCCCGTCTTTTGAATACTGAACCTTTATTTTTCCGCTCTCAAGCGCTTCGCCGTAGGGTTCTCCAAGAAAAGGCGCCAGAAGCCTGCCGTGCATACTTTCAAATGAATGGCCCCAGTTTATATCAAAAAAATCCTTATATTTGGAATCTATGCCGCTTTCAAGCACATCCATAAGCATGTAATTATCATTTGTAAACGCCATGTGATTGGGCACAATATCCTGAACCCATGACACTCCCTGCCCCGCGCACTCTTTTACGGCTTTTTCAAACCCGGTGATGCCGCCTATTTCGCAGCTTATTTTCCCGGGGTCAGTGACATCATAACCGTGCGTGGAACCTTCAGCGGCTTTAAAAACAGGAGAAGCGTAAACATCGGAAAATCCCATCAAAGACAGGTATCCGGCAAGCTCCGCGGCCCGTGCCAGCGGAAAATCTTTATTAAACTGAAACCTGTATGTAGCGCGCGGTATCTTCATCAGAACACCCTTACTCCAAGAAGTTCCCCGATTGAATTAAAAGCGTCAAGCCACTTCATGGCGTCCGCATCGCCGGATGCCGCTTTTTCCGAATACAATCCGTAAAGCCTTTTTCCCATCCTGTAATAAACATTCTGGGCGCGCCAGAAATTAATATCCTTTTTCATATCATTTAAAACTTCAAGGGTCTCTTTTGTTTTTTCCATAAGCTGTGTGCCGTCTGTTTCTTCCAGCGCCATTTCCATTATATCCGCTATTTCGCCGCCCACAACCATTCTCATGATATTCCTGTCCGGTTCAACCCCCCACTTTTTTATTTCCGTTACAACACGCCCAAGTTCTTCGGGCTGCGGCTCTTTTGTTTCCATCAGCTCTTTCATCCATTCATTTAATACAAATTCCACGGAAGTTAAAAAAGCTTTGGGCACATAAATGCCTTTTTCTTTTATCACCGACATAATCTGGTAATTGGATTCGTAAATCTGTGAATAAAGCGCGGAAATATTGTTCATGATGGGCTGGAATATTTTGTTTAAAATATCGTTCTGCTCCGCTTTAAACAGGTGCCACAGCGAATAGTTATATTTTTCAAACCTTTCATCAATCGCCCTTACCGAATCCTGCACACTGTTGCTTAAAAACGCTTCTTTTATGCTTTTCTGCATTTCATTAAACGTTTCTTCCGTGGTATACGGCCTTACCCCTGCCACAATATTGTGGTCCCCCAGATGCAGCACGGCAAAACTTACTTTTTCCTCTTCAAAAGTAATATCAGACTTCATGTCGGCGTATCCTATGGCAAGCCTCTGCCTTCCGGCTTCCAGTTTTTCAAAACTTCCCACGTTTACGGAATAACAGTAAACTTTTGGATTTTCTTTGTACTCTTCAAAAAGCGACGAAACCGCGAAATGCACGCTTACGCGGAAAAGGTCTATCATAGCGGGTTTTACAAACTTTTCAAACACGCGCGCCCCGTCTTTGTACTCGTGAATATTACTCCTTGCTTTTGCTATTGTGTTTACAAATTCCGGTTCCAGGTCAGGGCCGCCGCACTGCCTTAAAAGCTGTATGGACCTTGCGGCATACTGCATTATCTGCGTTGTCTCTATCCCTGATACTTCGTCAAAAAACCAGCCGCAGCTTGTGTACATTAAAAGCGCGTTGTGCTGAAGTTCAAGCAGCCTTGCAGCCTCTGTCAGTTCTTTGCCTTCCACTTTCCTGCCGGAATGTTCCTGAAGCAGTTTCTGAATTGAATCTTCCCCCGGTTCCAATATTACCTTTATGTAATCATCCCTTAATTTCCACGGCTGCTGCGAATATTTCACGGCGCTTTTTTCATAAAAATCCGCCATTTTATCCCTTGCGATATCAAAAGCTTCCCTTAAAGGTTCACGCCACTTCTGTTCCCAGCCATGCTTTGTCCCGGAATTACAGCCGCAGTCCGACTTCCATCTTTCCACGCCGTGTATACAGCTCCACGAACTGTTGTCATATATTCTGACTTCATACTGAGGCGGGAATTTCTCCAGATACTCCCCAAAAACAGTTATCTTTGCCAGCTGTTTTGTTTCAATTTCATAAACGCAGTACGCAAGCGCCATGTCCCCATGCACCTGATGATGGCCGTAGGTCTCTCCGTCTGTGGCTATGCTTACGATTTCCGGCCCGGTTTCTTCCGCGGAAAAAGCCCCCATAAGCCTGTCCCTTAAAGCCTCTCCGCTGCTTAACAGCCCGCCGAAACCGATATCCTGCGATATAGGGCCGTCATAAAAAAATATATCAATAAACTTTCCCGAAGGAAGAAAACACCTGTAAGGCCGTTTGGGGTCAACCCTGCCTTCGCTTACGCTTTCCCATTCTGTCCCGTTAATTTCTTTTACTTCTGAAGCCTGCCTTGGCGCCAGTATTGTAAACTTTATATTTTCCTGCGCCAGCACTTCAAGGGTCTCTGTGTCCGCCGCGGTTTCAGCAAGCCACATGCCTTCGGGATACCTTCCAAACCTGTGCTGAAAATCCGCGATACCCCATCTTACCTGAGTCTCTTTATCCCGCTTTGACGCAAGCGGCATTATTATATGATTATACACCTGCGCCAGAGCTGACCCATGCCCGCCAAAATTCTTGCGGCTTAAGATATCAGCTTCAATTATGGACCTGTATACTTCAGGTTTTTTCTTTTCCATCCAGGATAAAAGCGTGGGACCAAAATTAAAACTTATCTTTGAATAATTATTCACAATGTCAATTATTTTACGTTCATCATCCAGTATCCTTGACGCGGCATTCGGAGCGTAACATTCCGCGGTTATCCTTTCATTCCAGTCATGGTATGGGAACGCGGAGTCCTGAAGTTCTATCTCTCTTAGCCACGGATTTTCCCTTGGCGGCTGATAAAAATGGCCGTGCACGCATATGTATTTGTTCATTTATCCTCCTTAACATAAAATCCAAAAGATAAAGGGTTTATTATCAAGCCGCCGTCTCCAGCCTTTAGCGTGTATCCGTCCGCGTTAAGCTTATACGCTGCCTCCCCAAAATTAAGCGCAAGCACGCTTTTTCCCGTTTCGCATTCATATTCAATTATAACACAGGATTCTTTAAGGCTTACCTGCCTGCGTGTTTTTTCATCATTAAAACACCGTGTTTTTTTGCGTATTTCAATCAGCCGCGTGTACAAATCAAACATTTCCGCGCCCGCGCCTTTTTCATGTTTTGAAAAATCAGGGGACGAATTATAAAAAGTATTTTCAGAGAAAGGATCAGGCGGTTCTTTGCCGCCTTGTAAAAATCCCGAAAACTCTTTTTTGCGGCCTTCCCTTACCCCTTCTATAAGCCCTTTGTCCGTATGGCTGACAAAATATAAAAACGGCTTTGTTTCGCCGTATTCTTCGCCCATAAATAAAAGCGGCACAAAGGGGGAAAGCAGGCACGCGGCCGCAGCCAGCTTTGCCTTTTTTTCACCGCATATGGAAATCAGCCTGTCTCCTTCGGCCCTGTTTCCAATCTGGTCGTGGTTCTGAATAAAAGACACAAACCGCCCGGGATCTATACCGCGCACGGAAGTGCCGTGTTCTTTTTTCCTGAACTTTGAATATTGCCCGTCATAAACAAAAACACTTTCCATAGCTTTTGCCACGTCAGCAGCACCATTAAAATCTCCGTAATAACCGCCGGTTTCCCCTGTAAGCGCGCTGTGCACGGCGTGATGAAAATCATCCGACCACTGCGCGTCAAGGCCGTATCCGCCGCTCTGAATATCTTTTACAAGGCGGCTGTCATTAAGGTCGCTTTCAGCAATTACATAAGCTTTTCTCTGCCCTGCCATGCAGAAATCCGAAACTTTTTCCTTTATCTCTCGCAATATGTGTTTTTCGCTGTTGTCAAAAATAGCGTGTACCGCGTCAAGCCTTAACGCGTCCACGTGAAAGCTTTCTATCCAGAACACGGCATTCTGAATGAAAAAATCCCTGACACCCTCGCTGTGTTCCCCGTCAAAATTAACCGCATCCCCCCACGGCGTTTTATATCTGTCCGTAAAATACGGCCCGTAACTGCCGGTATAATTTCCTTCCGGCCCAAGATGATTGTAAACAACATCCATAATAACAGCGATATTATTTTTATGAAGTTCATTGATAAGATATTTAAGTTTTTCCGGGCCGCCGTAAGTGTCCTGCGGGGCAAAAGGGTATGTGCCGTCATATCCCCAGTTGCGGCCGCCCGGAAACTGCGCCACAGGCATTATTTCCAGCGCGTTTATCCCCAGTTTTTTCAGGTACGGTATCATTAAAACAGCGGAATCAAAGGTGCCTTCAGGCGTGAAAGTCCCTATATGGGCTTCATAGATTATCATTTTTTTTAAATCCGGAGGTGAAAAACCTTCATCACTCCACGGAAACATGTTCTGATCATATATAACAGAAGGTCCGTGAACGCCCTGATTCTGCCAGTAAGACGCGGGATCCGGCCTTTTATCTTTTCCGTCAATAAGATACATGTATTCCATCCCAACGGTTACATCCGGCACCATTGCCCTGAAATAGCCGCCCTTATCCTTTTCCATATACAGAATGGGCCGCGGATATCCATTTATCACAAGCTCTATCCGTTCTTTAAGCGGAGCCCATACACAAAACTCACAGGCGCCGCCCTTAAAAAAGGCGCCGTGTTTCATCGTTCCCCCTTTTTTATTTATAAATAATTTTATCACACATGCACAGTTTATGAACAAAAAAAATGCCTTATTTAAAAAGGAAACTTTGGCGGGCTGTTCCGGATAAAACAGTCATTATTTTTTTGGATGCTTTTTTTGCCGGATAGTATGCTGTTATTTAAAAAGAATATCACTTAATAATAATTTCGCCCATTTCCCTGCACCCTTTACAGTAGCTTTTTGCGTATTCCCATTCGTCATTGTCATTTAATATCATATCCCAGTACGGAAAAGAGCTGCACTGGACAGGCCTTGCCTTGTATATTTCGCACCTGCCGTTTTTCAAAAATATGCAGGAACTGTTAACCCCCGCGGGCAATACCCGCCCGATGTGATGCACCCATCGCACGTATTTATCCCGAAACTGTTTTTCTGTCATTTTAAGGTGGCGGCTGATATTTTTAATGTCAGTATTAGTGACGTGAATATACCCTTCCACTTTGCAGCAGTCCCCGCACGCCTGACATTTAAAACTTTTATTGAATTTTCTTCTTTTATTCTTCTTCATAATATAAAAATCCTCCTTAATAATATTAACCACAATATCATAAGGAGGATTTAAAAGTACAGCGTGATTTTTATATTATCTTTTATCGTAGAGACGCATCATGATGCGTCTAAGGTTTGTGTTTTTAAAAACGAGGCGCAATATATTCCGCCTCTACATTAAAATACAAATACCTAAAAATAAAAAAACCGCGGGCTCATGTGAATCTTATGCCGCGGCTCTTTTATCGCTCGTTCACCGTTTGTCTTAGCCACTCACTGATTGTATCACTCGCACACAGTTCGTCTTTATTACATTAGCAAATTTATAAACCTTGATAATCCTAAAACAACCGGATTGTTCTTAGTAAACCTCTCAAATACACCTTCTTTATATAAACCTGACACTTTGTAATAAACAAAACCGGCAAACACCGCAAAAAACGCCGCCCATATTATTCTGCTGATAAAAAGCAATATAAATACCCATGCCGGTAATTTGTAACTTTTGCCGGATACAGACTTAATTGTATTACCTACAAATTCATCCGCCTGCCCGAATATCCTCCACGCGCCTGCGGCAGAAGCGCCGTTAAGCGCGTTATCCTTCAGCTTATTCACGCCTTTGTAAAGAGCGTTAATTTCCGCGGTTCTTTGCGGGCTTACTTTGGCAAAATAGTTAAGTGTTTCTTTTATATTCTTGAAAACTTCATTTACCCCGGCCGGTACCACCGCCGCTTCAGCCTGCATTGAAACCAATTCTGATATATTTTTTCTTAACATTATGGCTTCTGAATATATCTTTTTATCCTGCGACACCAGCACTGCAATCTTATTTTCCTGAGATGTAATCATTAAATTAGAGACTGCAGAAAAAACTACCGCCGCTGCTAATATCACCAGTGAAACTTTAAACCCTTTTGTTATTTTGTTCATTTTTACTCCTCCGCATTGTTTATATACCTATTATGTAGCAATAAACATACCGGAGTTATTACCTTTAAAATAAGAGGTTTTTATAAAAGTGTAGGATTTCAACTGTCCTATATCTGCAAATTGCATCAGATTTTCATTACAGCCGCAGAAAATCACGAAATAAAGAAACCAGAAGGTGGCTCATAGAATCTTGGGATGGATTTAGAAGCCGGGGATCCTTCGGGCTATGGAATATGCTTTATATGTCTATTTATATTTGAAATTATATCAAAGCTTTATGTTTTATAAAAGAAAAAATCTTTAAATAATTGTCCACCTTACAATTACCGTTCCGATTCTATAAATATCATTTTTTATTACAAGCATACAAAAAAAGAAGCCCGAAGGTGGCTAATAGAATCTTGGGAGGGATTTAGTAGCCGGAGATCCTTCGGGCTATATAATCGGTTTTAACTGTTTATTGATATTTGAAATTATATCAAAGGTTTATCTTATATAAAAGAAATAAAAATAATAAATCTTAAAAATAAATCTTATAACTATTTAGTAGTTATTTATTCCACAATAACATCCCCGCACACAAAGAGTGACTGCTTTCCTGCCCGTTATTATCAGTATGCCTTTGGCGTTTCAATCCACCGACCTGTGCGAAGGCGATAGTTTGTGGTTTTTCCCACTCCGCCTTTTTTATTGTTTCAATCCACAGCCTGTCTCCACTAATTCAAATAATACCTATTCACAATGGAAACACGCCGACGGTATTCGTCATATCTACCCTGATAACCGTTTCAATCCACGCTCCCGCGCAGGAGCGACCTGCCAGCTTATTTTAGACTTTAAGGGCGTTAAGTTTCAATCCACGCCCCCGCGCGGGGGGCGACGTCTGCTTTTTCAGCATCTATGAGCAACAGCTGAGTTTCAATCCACGCCCCCGCGCGGGGGGCGACATAGCGGCGGCCCGAATATCCAAAATTGTAGCGGTTTCAATCCACGCCCCCGCGCGGGGGGCGACTTTACCTGTAAAAAGTTTATTAATTTATTTACTCCGTTTCAATCCACGCCCCCGCGCGGGGGGCGACGTGTTGACCATTTTGAAATCATACTTGCTACAACGGTTTCAATCCACGCCCCCGCGCGGGGGGCGACCCTCTTGTCAGTTCTCTTTTTTCTCCCATTGTCTGTTTCAATCCACGCCCCCGCGCGGGGGGCGACGCTCGCTGTCGCTGGCGCGTATGCAATAGGAACGGGTTTCAATCCACGCCCCCGCGCAGGGGGCGACATCCAAATTTCTTATATCTGTACCGGTAGGTAATGTTTCAATCCACGCCCCCGCGCGGGGGGCGACATGGCCGCGCTTGAAGAATTAGGAAAACAAGCTGTTTCAATCCACGCCCCCGCGCGGGGGGCGACTCGTGTTTTTATTATATAAATATGGCGACGAAAGTTTCAATCCACGCCCCCGCGCGGGGGGCGACCTATACCTTATGTATATTTGTGCCTTTGACCGCCTTGTTT
>JAFGWA010000020.1 GCA_016937715.1 Candidatus Goldiibacteriota bacterium | reverse complement strand
CTTATTTTAGAAAGAAATCTGGCAACTACAGGAGAGAACCCCTTTTATGAATCTTTTTAATTACACACAATACTTGACAGTATCTAAACCTGAATGGTTTATGGCAAAGCGCTTTATATGCCCTTTGCCCTTATATCATAAGAAAATAAAAAAAACTTATTTTTTGCGGGAATTTTTACCCAAATAAAACATTAATACAACCAGCGCGGTATTCATCAGCAAAGCGCCCCAATAACCCGCCCCGTAAGAGACCTGCACCAGGCCTTCTCCCTGTTTTAACACATCATTATCCGTTACAATTTTAAATATAATCAGAAGCCCCGCCGCTAAAACACTTGTACCGCCGGCTGTCCAAAAAGCGGCTTTTGATTTTTTGAAAACTATCAGGCTTATTAAACCCAGTCCGGCAAGGGCTAATACGGCGATTATTTTAGGATCTGCCGGCACTTTCTGACTGTCATAACCCGTGCTCATTTCAAACCCCGTCACCAGCTGCACGCCGGATACGGTTGCAACGCTCTGCCCTCCGCAGGAAATCTTCATAAAAGGCATTAAAAAACAGATAAGCACAACTAAATACATAGTCCAGGACATCTTTTTAACGGTTTCCATTAAACCCCCGGGTCAAATTATATATTTTAACAGCCCCTATTTCTCATTCCTGTGAACGGAGTTCATAGTAAACGCCGGCAGGCATACGGAAAAATATTCCGCGCCTTTTGGGGTGGAATACTGCACCCATGTATCTTTTGTCATAATCACTGACTGCCCCGCTTTAATATCCGCGGTCTTTGTTTTTGTCTTTACCCTTAAAAAACCTTTTATAACGGTAATGTATTCGTCAAAATCAGGGGTCTGCCCGGGTTCGCTCCAGCCTGAAAGGCTTTTCATGCGCGCTATGCTTATCTCTTTTATCCCGTTGCTTTCCATCCCGATAAATTCTTCTATCTTCTTCGGCGGCTTTCCCGCAGTCTTCATTACTTTTGCTTTTTTAATTATTTCCATTATTATCTTACCTCCGTTTTTTATCCGTTCATTTTATTAACAAAATAACCTGTCAAACTTCCCAATAATATCATCATAACAGACATTGGTATCAGCGTTGCCGGCTCTTTCCAGCCGACCAGTATAGCGCACGGTAAAATAACCATGAACGCGACTGTTATTCCTTTTAAAAAAGGCTTCACTTTAATTTCTGTAACGGATACAAGCACTCCGGTTACCACCCACAAAGAAAACGCCGAAAGATTTGCATCCCATGTAAGTTTCTGCAGAATCATGGGAATAACATCAATTACACCGGCAGCACTGCCTATAATAAAACCGTTCATTATTTTTTTCATTTTTCCCCTTTACTTAATACCATCATAAAAAATACGCGGACAGCATACAACAAACAAGCCCGCGCCTTATTAACAGAAGAACTTATTAAATATCGTACTTAAACAGTGTCTTTAACCCGTTATATAAAAGAACATTTGCATAAGGTTTAACGATAGTTTTTATAGGTTCTATAAACCAAGGGTATTTAAGCATATATCTGTAATCGTCCGGTTCTTCCTGCCCTATAATATTTTTTATTTTCCCGGCAGAAACCGGTATGCTGGCCACGTATACCTTGCTCTCTTTGATTTTAATATACGAAAGATAAGGGTACGCGTCGTTTAACAGGGCAAGGTGTTTTCCGTCTGTAACTTCAAGTTTTAAATACAGTTCTTCATCAATATGCTGCGTGCGGCCGGCATATTTTATTCTGCTTACCCGCACTTCTTCTTTTACCTCTTTCACGCCGAAATATTTTTTTATGGACTTGGCAAAACCCGTGGTCATAAGAATATCTTTTTTTAATTTTAATAACCTGTTAAACAGCGCCGGCCTGTCCTGCTCGCGAGCGGACTGTTCCGTCAATATTATCAGTTTTTCCCTGTACTTTGTCTCTGCAGGCGTAAGGTATGCCGGAATGCCCGCCATTAAAAGGTACTGGTGAAGGTACTCTTCGCCTTCGGTATTTGCGGCCCTTATTACAGGCACCGTGAATATTTTGCTGAATCCCGACAGCCTGTCTATTTTTTCCGTGGAATCAATAAGCGCGGTTACAAGCGGGCGCATGGTTTTCTGCGGCATAATTCCCGCGCAGAACAGTATAATTTCATTTGCTCCGCCCAGAAGCGACTGGTATGCCTGCTCCGTGAATATTTTTTCATCGCACATATAGATATCAAACCACGCTTTTTTAACCTTTTCAGGAGCAAGCTGTTTTATGTAAGTAAATAACATGGACCCGTGGACCGGCATAAACCTTGTCATTTTAGGATCCCTGCTTTCCGTCCCCACTGCTATTTCATCAAACAGCGGCACAAGCCTTTCCAGGTCATAACCGTTTTTATGAAAATCCTGATACCAGTTTGGCACTTTCAAAATAAGCTTAACTTTGCTGTTTATTTTTTTAGAAGGCTCTATTATATATTTTTTAGCGGCGTCCGCTATAATCCTGCACCTGTATTCCGGCCATTCCCTGACGCCCTTTGCTTTAACGCACGCCGGACATTTGCACACCGTAAAAAACCAGTCATCTATTATAATTTCATTAAAAATTGACGCCGTGGTTTCAAATGTCTTTTTAAGGTTTTTTAACGCCGTTTTATCCGTATAGCAGCCTGCCGCCGAAGGGCTTTCATTATATTTGGCAAGGTCAGACAGGTGCGTCGTGGTAACACAGCCCGATACCGCGTACCCTTCTTTTTCAAGGTCTTTTTTTACCTGCTTTAAAAGCACCGGATCCACGCTGTATCCGTCCCTGTAGGACTCTATATAAAAACGTTTGATGTTAAGGTTATCAAATATTTTTATGAATTTTTTTATTTCAGGCCCGTAATCGCGTACATCAAAAGCCGTGAAAATAAGAGAGTATGAGAAATTTTTCGGCGTAGTTTTCTTTCCGGGTATCGGCGTATAGTCAGTTATAATCGGGTCCTTGGGAACCGACAGCGGCCACTTTCCAAGCGGCCTGTGTTTTTTTGCGGGGTAATTTAATGCCTCTACAAATTCAAGAGGTACTTCTTTTTTAGTGGTTTCCTTCATCTTTGCTCCTATTCACAACAAAATCATTATACACCCGCGGGGCAAAAGTGACAATAGCTTAGAATTTTATAAAAGAATCAGTTTCACAGCGCAAAACAGCCGTTCCCGCAGTTTCAGGCACAGTTCCGGGAACCCGCATAAAGATGATTTTATTTAAATATGTATTTGGGAAGGTTTTTTTTAAGTTCTTTTATTATGAATTGCGCCTGATTCTTATTCAGCTTATCAGCCAGCACATCGCGCCGTCCGTTATGATGAACCGCAATTTTCAGGGTGCTGCCTGTTTTACCTTCTGTTATTACTTTTTTTATACTGTGCCTTTCAGCGGAAAAATACATAATATCCGTAAAAATCACCGGATATACCCCTATTATTCTTTCTTTATATATTGTGATCTTTAATTTTCCGCCAGATTTAAAAATATAAGGCGGCGTGAAAGCCCTGTTTATAATAAGCTGCGTGCCATGCGGTAATTTTTCCGCGATAAGGGTGTTATTACTCTTCATCCGCTGCGCTTGATGCTTTTTTATTATCAATTATTTTCTTTATTCTCTTTTTTGTCTTTCTTTCATCCCTTTCTATTTCATCAAGCTGGGCCCTGTAGAAAGGTTCAAGTTCTTCCATGCGTTTGATGTATTCTTTCTGGTCGGCGCTCATTTTTCCCCTGAGCGAACGGCTTGATTTCATCATTTTTAAATTATCTATTCTTTCCAGCCTGCGTTCAATCCTGTATTTTTTTATTTTGCCGTCCCTGCGCAGCTGCCTTACATGCTCTATTTTACCGCGTATATCCTTTATTTCACCGTATCTTTTTACAAAATTACGGCTTAATTTTTTTGCTTTCTCGGGCTTGCGTAATTTCTTTGTTATAACCGTTTCTTTATCTTTATCAAGTATTATGCTGTGCAGTTCATTACCCTGCATATCATATCCTGTAACAAGCACATTACCTTCAAAAACCGCCACTTTATCATCATCGCCCGCCGCTACCGCGAATTCGGTGCCTTTTACGGCGGCCATTGCCATTTTGGTCTTTACCGAAAATTCCTCTTCCTGTGTCAGTTTTTTTACAACCGATAACAGGCTTCCTTTTATAAGGTCAAGTATTGTTTTATTTGTTTTTCCCCTCTTTAAAATTTTAATTGTCAGTTTGCTGTTTGGGTCAAGTTTTATGATTGTGGCGTCATCAAATATAATTTCCAGTTTTGACTGTATTTCCGTGTATACGGTGTCCCCTTCATAAAGCGGGATAAAAATGTCTTTTATTGTTTCCGCGTAACTTTCGCCCTTTCTTTTAACCTGACATTCGCCTTCCACGTCATTGACGTACGCGGCTGCGTTATCCGGAAAAAGCGATTCCTGCGCGGCTGAAGGTACAGGAGTTTTTTTCTTTGAAACAACAGGTGCGGTTTTACCGGCGGCTAAAAGTGTTGATACCAGGAATATACCAATAAAAATCAATACGGCTGTTTTTTTCATATGACACCTCTTTATTATATTTCAGAAAACTTTAATAATAGACGCAATATCAGCCTTTTTTGTTTACCTTAAAAACAGAAAGCCTGCCTTTTTCCCCGCCTGTACCGTGAAAATCCACAAATACAATATGCTTTGCTTCTGGAAAACATTTCTTAACGGCTTCCGCGGCTTTTTCGGGGGTGTTGTTTTTTACATACACCGGCACCACTCCGTGATAAAGAGCCAGTTTATAAAATAAATTTTTATCATGAGTAACCGCCGCAATCATATTTTTGGGCCTGTAATCGGATATATACCTTATATCATTCAGGCTGCAGGCGCAGACCGCTATCACGCTGTTCTTTAAAACCATGCCGCTTATAGCGGCTCCGTAGGAAATTACATTTTCACAGTCATGGTCGGTTTCTATAAAGACCGGCATATTGCCGGATTTTTCCATATCCGCTTCCGCTTTTTGTAAAATATCCGACATTACCGTCACGCTTTTTTCCGGATACCTTCCCATTGATGTTTCCCCGGAAAGCATAACAGCATCCGCGCCGTCCACAACCGCGTTATAAACGTCTGTTATTTCCGCCCGGCCGGGATAAGGGTTGTTTATCATGCTTTCAAGCATCTGCGTGGCCACTATAACTATTTTGCCCTCGTTGTTGGCCGCTTTTATAAGCCTTTTCTGATACTCGGGAATATTGGCATAACCGGCTTCCACGGCAAGGTCGCCGCGCGCCACCATTATGCCGTCCGCTTCCGCAAGTATCGCTTTTATATCCTTAACCGCTTCCGGTTTTTCTATTTTGGCTATGATAAGCGGTGTGTTTTTTGGATTTAATTTTTTAATTAATTTTTTCATTTCCACAAGGTCTGCCGCGCGCCTTACAAATGACAGGCACACTATATCAATATTATTTTTAAGCCCAAATTCAAGGTCCTGCCTGTCTTTTTTACTCATTGAACTTATGGGAAGTATTATCCCCGGAAGGTTTACGCCTTTTCTTCCCGCCACATCGCCGCCCGCCGTTACGCAGCACAGAATTTCTTTTTTTGCGGTATCGGCGGAAATAACTTTAAGCTGCACCATTCCGTCGTTTATAAGTATTTCACTGCCTTTTTTTACATATTTAAATAATATCGGGACATCTATGGGAATAATTTTAATATCGGCGCCCGCGTTAAATCTGCCGGCGCAGGAAATAATTACTTTTTCATTTTTTTTAAGGGTTATAGGCGCGGGTATTTTTCCCACCCTTATTTTGGGCCCCTGCAGATCCTGCATAACAGCCACAGGAAGGCCGGACAAACGGATTTTTTTAATGGCCGCTAATATGCCCTCAAAGAAGCGGTAGTCGCCGTGTGAAAAATTTAACCTGAATACGTTTACGCCGTTTCTTGCCAGCTGAAGTATCTTTGAACCGCCCGCTGTCGCGGGCCCCAGCGTTGCCACTATCTTTGTTTTTTTCATTTTGTATTTTCCATTATCCATTTTATATAGTTTGGATTCCCGTTTTTTATCTCAACACATGCCACTTCCGGCACTTCATATGAATGCAGTTCATTTACCCTTTGAGTTATTTCCTGTACAAGCGTTTCTTTGGTGGCAATCATCATCAGTTTTTCTTCGGCTTTTTCTATTGTCCCGTTCCACCAATAAGAAGACTGAACCCCCTGCATAACGCTTACGCAGGCGGCAAGTTTTTCATTAAGCAGCGCTTCTTCTATTTTATCCACATCTTCCTGCCTGTCCGCGGTCACATAAACAAAACAAGGTTTATCCTGCATTACATTACCTCCCCCAAAATTTTTTTCCGTATACCATGTTTAAAGTATAACACAACGTAAAACTGTTACAAGTTTAAGGTTAAACCCCTCTTAATTTACCACCCTGTCCCTGCCCGCTTTCTTTGCTTTATAAACATTATCATCCGCCTGTTTTATTTTTGCGCTAATTGCGTTAAGCCCTGAATCGGAATACGCCGTGCCTATGCTAAGTGTTGCTTTTATTGATTTGCCTTTATAATTAAAAACAGCTTTCTTTACGTTTTTTCTTATTTTTTCCGCCCTGGCATGCGCCTCTGCCGCGGTTTTATCCCTTAAAAAAACTATTATCTCTTCGCCTCCGTACCGGCAGACAATGCCTTCCGGCAGCGCGGTTTCCCGGATTATAGACGCCACCCTGTTTAACACAACATCCCCGGCCGCGTGGCCGTAGGTGTCATTTATCTTTTTAAAATGGTCAATGTCTATCATCATCACCGCAAGTTTATTTCCTATCTTCGCGTCCGCCACGCCGCTTACTATGCCTTCCATATACTGCCTGTTATAAATTTTGAGAAGCGGATCATAATTGGCCATATGAAACAGGCAGCTTATCCAGTGCGCAAGCATCCCAAGAAATAAAATCATTCCCATAACCGGCGCCAGTATAAGCGTTTTTTCATAAGGGTCAGCGTGCATATTAAGATAAAAAACCGTTACAGCCAGGCTTACTATTACGCTTCCAAAATTGTGTTCTTCTTCTATTGTAAGGATGGAAAAAATCATTGTCAGAACAAGCACCAGAAGGTTGAACGTATTAAAATACGAATCACTGTCCTTTTCAAACGCCGGAAAAACATTAAGCACAAGGACATAAACGGCAATATTAAAAACAAAGACCGACACAGCCCACGCCCTGCCCGCGGCAAATCCCGTGGTGGCCGTGGCAAGTATCACCAGCAGCAGGTTTAACGCCAGCAGAAGAAGCATAATTTTTATGCCAAACCCTTCCGGCATCAATTGCGCTTTTTCATATAAATCAAGGGAAATATCCATAACTTTGACCCCTTTAAAGGGCCTGTTATATACCAGAAGAAGATTTATAAAAAAAGATGAAAGCACGGCGCCGGACAGCAGCATTTTGAATTTATATATCCTGGGGTAGGAAAAAAGCGCCGTAAATATTATCACCAGGCCCGCAGCAATAAGCACAACATTGTAATTAAAGGAATTAAGGTAATCTGACATCCGGCCCTGATAAAGGGAATAAGCGGAATGAAAAACCGCAAGCATAAGAAGAGTGCCAATTACAAATTCAGCCCTGTATTTTTTAAATGTTTCTTTATATTTTTGGTTCATCTTTTTCTCCGCATCATATTCAGACAAATTACACCAAATTATGAAAATATGCAAGCGACGTAAAAGAACGAGGGACGGAGGGACAGATGCACGGATGCACGGTTAGATCGAAACCGCAGGCTAAAATCCCTGTTAAAGGCAGCAGTTAGGAAGTTTGAAAACTTATATTGACGCCGTTAAAAGACAAATATTTTATGAGGCAAATATTACTATTTTACTTTACACACATATAACCTTGCGGTGGCAAACCTGTTGGTCCAGGGAAGAAACAGCGCAAGTATGTTTCCCTTTATTTCCTTTTCTACCGCAAAACTTTCTTCAAGCATTTTTCTGAATTGCTTCTGTGTCCAACACCTTACATGTGACGGGTCCGTTAAAAGCATGCCCGGATGTATAACGCCTGATAACAGCTGCATTGGATGGTACATGTCATCGTATATAATAAGCAGCTTTCCGTTTTTTTTAAGAATTTTCGGTACCGCTTCAAACCACTCCCGCCTTGCTTCATCTTCCAGATGTTCTATCAGATTCACGCACGTTATGACAGAATATCTTTTATTGTCTTTTACAAGCCCTTTTATTGTTTTATTCATGAACTTTATTTTGGGATAATGTTTTTTTGCAAATGCAAGGGCGCCTTTATTTACATCAACACCGGCTGCCCCAAGAAATGACGTTATATACCCGATACCGCAGCCGAAATCCAGTATATCCTTTGATTCTCCCGCTTCTTTTTTCAGGGCGCTGTATATGGACATGGTATTCAAATCGCGTTTCATGACAACAGAGTAATTTTTATAATAGTTTATCCTCCTATGAAAAGGGGAAAACAACAGCCTGAAACGGCGCATAAGTGTCATATTTTTATTATATCCTCCTTAATTTATCCCTGCAAAACAGCGTGCAAACACATTCTTAAGTTCCCTATAAGTACTTAATAATAACACATTAACAACACCTTTTCCCGCATGCTTTATCATGTAACCCCGCTTCAACCGCCCTTTTGGCCCCCGGCTTTACTCGGGTTGGGTATATTTTTTCAGCACACGCCGCAATTAAGACGGATTGGAAGAACTGAGGTTTGATAGATGCAGGTTTTTAGCCTGCGCGTAGTAATGAATTATTTATGTTCTACTGCCGCGCCTTAAAAGGCGCGCCTACCGGAACAAAACCCATCCCCCAAAAAAAACAACTGCCGCGGGCTAAAGACCCGCGTCTACCAGATCCAAACCGACCTTCCGACCTTCCAACCTTCCAACCTTCCGTCCCTCCGTATACACAGAGTGTTAGCGCGGCACCCCCTGAAAAAACATTCCCAACCCCTGTAAGATCTTCATCCAATTTTCGAATCTCGAATCTCGAATCTCGATATCCTTCCGTCCCTCCGTTTCTTTTCTTTCCTTATAATAATATGATATTGACGCTTTATCCCTTTACTGTTAAAATAACTAAAATTTTGAATCCCGGAGGACAATTGTGAATAAATACAGCGTAAAACTTATAACAGTTTTGATACTTTCAGCTTTTATTTCTATTATTGCCGGCGGAAGCACCAAACTTACCAAAAGCGAACTTAAAGCCCGCGGCCTTCTGTGCAGTTTTGAAAAAACACAGTCCGAAACCGCCCTTGGCGAATTTTTATGGGAAACCTACGGCTATGTAAAACTTGAACAGTTTAAAAAACACGCCACAAAGGGCAAATACAGCGCCAAAGCAACCTTTTCCATCCCTGCAGATTTTCTGACGGAACGGGAGCTTAAAAAGACCGCTTCCTGGATTTCCCCCATGATTATAAGTATAAATACGCTTACCAGGCTTAAAGTAACAGACTGGTCGCAGTATAAGAAATTTGGCGTTGATATTTATAACAACGAAGAAAAAAAATATGATTTCTATATCAAACTGAATGACGCTGCCGGCCGCGAGTATCTGGCTTTAAGGCCCGTTGTTAAAGGCAAGAATAAACTTGAAATAATAATTGAAGATGTTGTCAGCAAAAGGATAGATATCGCCAATATAGTTTCCGTCACCCTTTATCTTGATACCAAAGCGGAAACGCAGGACGTTGTCCTTTACATAGACCATTTAAGGCTTATTCCCTAAAATCATGCACATCCACTTTAAAACCATTGCGGAACTGTTAAGGGTAAAACAATGGATTAAAAACCTGCTTCTTTTTGCAGCGCTGGTCTTTACCGGAAACATCTTAAACCTGCCTTTATTCTTAAAAGTACTTACGGGCTTTTTTCTCTTCTGTTTTGCCGCAAGTTCGCTTTATATCATAAACGACCTTAAAGACATAAAAGAAGACAGGCTTCATCCCCTTAAAAAAAACAGGCCCATTGCTTCAGGCGCCATAGACAGCGCTTTTGCCGTCACGCTTGCCGGCCTGCTTTTTATAATCTCCCTTACAGGCGCTTTTTTTCTTAATTTCAACTTTTTTATAGTGCTGCTTTCATACATAGTAATGACTATGCTTTATACTTATTATCTGAAACACATCGTTATCCTTGACGTGCTGGAAGTGGCCGCGGGTTTTGTTTTAAGGCCTGTTGCCGGAGCTTTTATAATAGAAGCTGTAATTTCCCCCTGGCTTCTGGTCTGCACAACTTTACTGGCTCTTTTTGTGATTCTTTCCAAAAGAAGGCATGAACTTTTAACCTTAAATGACGCTTCAAAACACAGAAAAACCCTGGCCGAATATTCGCCGCAGCTGCTTGATGAAATGATATCAATTGTGACTTCTTCCACCCTTATTGCATACTGCCTTTATACTTTTTCCCCCAGCACCGCTTCAAACCGCCATTACATGATGTTTACAATACCGTTTGTACTTTACGGCATCTTCAGATATCTTTACCTTATGCACAAGAAAAATCTTGGCGGCGCGCCCGAACTTATCTTTTTAAAAGACATTCCCATGATTATAGACATCTGCCTTTGGGTTATTACCTCTGCCGTAATTATCACTTATTTTAAATGATACTTGCCGTTTCTTTAAACACCACGCAGGATATATCCGTATCAATACCGCGTTTTGAACATAACAGCGTCCTTCGCGCCGCGGAAATAAACTCTTATCCCGGCGGAAAAGCCTTAAACGCGGCAAGAGCCCTGTCTGCACTTGGCGAAAAAACACTTTTAACAGGGCTGTGCGGCGCTGAAAGCCTGAACGCGGTGGAAACCTTCTGCGCGCAATACGGCGTTAAAACAGATTTGGTGCAGGCGGCGGGGGCAAACAGAACGTGCCTGATAATAAACGAAACCGAAGAACACAGCGAGACCGTAATAAACAGCGAATCTTCTTTTAAAACCCCCGGCAAAACCGCGGGGCTTGTCCTGGGTAAAATACAGCAGAATTCAAAAAAATCATCATACGTGCTTTTTTCAGGAAGCCTTCCGAAAGAATTTCCCGCGGATTTTTATGTTAAAGCCATTGAAAAAACAGCGGATAAAAAAAAGGTAATGATAGACACTTCCGGCCATTTTTTATTTCACGCGATTAAAGCGGGCCCCGGTATCGTTAAGATAAACTTAAAAGAACTTGAAGAGGCTTTTTCCGTAAACTTAAAAAGCATGTCTAAACTGGAAAAATTTGCCGCTCTCTTGTCGTCCAAATACGGCATATGGCTGTTTATCGTGACCCTTGGGGAAAGCGGGGCAATGATATACAGCAGCGGAAAACACACTTATCACCCGCCGTGCGCGGTAGAAAACATTATTTCTCCCGTTGGTTCAGGCGATGCTTTTTCAGCGGGGCTTTTATACGGCCTTTCAAATAAGATGAGCATAGCGCAGTCCGCCAAATGGGCAAATGCCGCGGCTGCCGCCAACCTGTCATCAAAAGGCGCCTGCTTTTTCACCAAAGAACACGTAATTAAATACCTTTAAAACCGCCCCTAATAATAAAAAAGGCCTTCCCTTTAACGGGAAGGCCTTTTAATTTTAATCAGATGCCTTTTACTTTCTTTTGCTCACTTTTATCACAATATAATTTTCAACGCCCCGGTTTACGGTATATGCCACGGCTTTTTCCTTTATATAAGTTGCTTCCACGCTTATTATGTAAGCGCCTAATGTAAGTTTGTTGAATTTAAAGTACCCCGAGCTGTCTGTTTTAACTTCAACTATTTTATTGTTATGTTTGCTTATGGCCTTTACCTTTACATTGGCAACAGGCTGCCCCCCCATTGTCACTTTGCCCCTTAAATCCTCGCTTAAAAGCGAAGGAGCGGCTGTAGGTTTGGGCGTGGGCTTTCTTGTGGGCCTCTTTGTGGGCACTTTTGTATAAGTGTTTGTAGGCGTGAAGGTATGCGTAAAAGTTGGGGTGTGCGTGAAAGTGTGGGTAACTGTGGCTTTGGGAGTGCTTGTGTTTGTTGATGTGGGCGTATGGGTTGCCGTAGGCCTTATTTTTCTTATTTCCAGATAGTACGGCCAGCCGTCAATATCTGTTTCGCTTACCACTTCGTTTACTTCCGGATCTATTACAACTATTTTTCCTGTAGCGCTTCCTTTATCATATCCCGCTACATATATTTTATTTCCCGAAGTTGTTTTACCGTAAACCGCGTCATAGACAACATAATCAACGCCCATGGAAGCGGGTTTTTCAAACCTTTTGGTTTCAAACACATCAATACCGTTCATTACCGATACATATATCATCCCGTTGTGGTATGCAATACCCCTGGGGGTGTCGGATGTTATAACTTCATTTACAACTTTATCATTTCTTACGTCAATCACGGAAATGCTTGCAAGCCCCTCGTTTGAAACATAAAGATTCGGATATTTTAATTCCATGCCCCATGGGTCAGCCCCGGTTTCAATAATTTTTTTAAGCTTGTTTGAAGCTGTATCTATAACCGCCACACCCGCGTTTCCGCCAAGAGCAACATAAACTTTCTGATCATCATCTGTTATTGCAACAACTCTGGGAGATCCCGGCACCTGTATCGGGTCAGATACAGCTTCCATTTTCTGAAGGTCAACGACGGAAACATTCCTTGATTTGCTGTTTGCCACGTAAGCAAATTTCCCCTCATTCGTTATTTCAAAAGTAAGCGGCATGTACCCCACGTTTACAAAATCATCGTCTATCCTGTGATTTTTTGTGACAATCCTGTACAGTGAATTATTTTCCGAACTTAAAAAGTACAGATATTTATTGTCAGGTGAAAGTTTCAGGTCTTTTACAGAATAAGGCGCTTTTATTTCCCCAATCACTTTATTCACCGCCGTGTCAAAAACCGATATTTTCTTGAACTGGCTGTTGGAAATGTACAGATAAGGCGCCGCAAACGCCGCTGACGCAAACGCAATCAGCATAACTGCCATAATGATTTTTTTCATTTTAATCCTCCTGAATTTGTTTATTTAATATACCACGCGCAAATAAAAGTGCAAATAAAAAATCTTAATTCCGTGAGCTTTATAAATGTATGACGTATTAAAACCGCTTTTGTATTACATTATTCCCTGTATTTATTTGTAATAGGCATCCTTCTGTCTTTGCCGAAAGATTTGGGCGTTATTTTGACTCCGGGCGGCGCCTGCCTTCTTTTATATTCCGCCAGGTCAATCATTCTTAGAACTTTTCTTAATATTTCATTGTCATACTTGTTTTTAAGCTCGCAGAACGTCATGTCGTTTTCAACGTAATCTTTAATAATACTGTCCAGCAGGGGATAAGGCGGCAGGGTATCCTGGTCTTTCTGGTTAAATTTAAGTTCTGCCGTGGGCGCCTTTTTGATTATGTTTACGGGAATAACTTCCCCGCCGTTTTTTTTATTTATGTGGCGGCATAAATCGTATACTATTGTCTTGGGCACGTCTTTTATAACCGCAAAGCCGCCTGCCATATCACCATAAAGTGTGGCATAGCCGGTGCTCATTTCACTTTTGTTGCCGGTGGTCAGGACAAGCGCGTTAAATTTGTTGGACATTGCCATTACTATATTTCCCCTTATCCTGGCCTGAAGGTTTTCTTCTGTTATATCCTGCCGCATTCCGGCAAACAGCCCCTGCAGTTTCTTATTATAAAGGTCCGCTATATCCTGAATTGCCAGAACCTGAAGCTTTATTCCAAGATTTTCGGCCATTGCCTTTGCGTCAGTTAAAGATTCTTTGGAAGAATATTTTGTGGGCAGAAATATAAGCGTTACATTTTCTTTCCCGGCGGCTTTGGCGGCTATAACAGACACAATAGCCGAATCAATACCCCCGCTTAAAGCCACTATTACTTTTTTAAAACCGTTCTTTCTTATATAATCTTTTGTGCCTGTCACAAGCGCGCTATAAATTTCCTCTTCCCTGGAAAGCCGTTTGTTTGCGGCGGTGTTTTTATCTTTCACCGCGGAATTTTTTTCACTGTAAAAATATGCCATATCTTCGTTAAACTGCGCGGCCTGCATTATTAATTTTCCTTTTTTATCTATCACAAGGCTGTGGCCGTCAAAGACAAGTTCATCCTGGCCGCCGCACAGATTGGAATATATTATCCCCGCTTTATAATGTTTCGCGGCCGCGGAAAAAACACGCACCCTTTCCATACCCTTGCCCATATGATAAGGCGACGCGCTTATATTTATTATCCAGTCCGCTCTGCCTTTGGTTTTTTCCAGAACCGGATTTTTATACCAGATATCCTCGCACACACTTACCGCAAAGGATATGCCGCGTACCTTAAAAATATAATTTTTATTCCCGTGCCCAAAGTACCGTTTCTCGTCAAAAACACCGTAATTGGGAAGCAGGCTTTTTCTGTAAATTCCGGATATTCTGCCGTTTGAAACCACGGCCGCGGAATTGTAATTTACCCCGCCTTCGCGCTCCACAAACCCTATTACGGCGATAATACCTTTTATTTTTTTTGCCGCGTTTTTCAAGGCTTTAATATTATCATCAATAAACTTTCTCTTTAACAGAAGGTCTTCCGGAGGATATCCGGTAACTGTCAGTTCAGGAAATACGATTATTTCCGCGCCGTTATCAGCGGCTTCCTGCGCTTTTAACAGAATGGCGGATGTATTTTCCCTGATGTCGCCGACAGTTGTATTAAGCTGGCATATGCATATTTTAACCCTGCTGTTGTTCATTAATTATCCTTTTAATTTCTCTCTTTAATATTTTACCCGTGGCATTTCTTGGAATTTCAGCCCAGAATTCAAATCTGTGAGGCACCTTGAAATTGGCAAGGTGAGGTTTGCAGAATTTTCTAAGTTCCGCGTCAGTTGCCGACGCGCCTTCTTTCAGCAGAATAACACCTATGGGTATTTCGCCGTGCACGCTGTCTTTTTTAGGCACCACGGCGGCATCGGCCACCGCAGGATGGCGATAAAGCACTTCTTCCACTTCCCGCGGGTAAAGGTTCATGCCGTTGACAAGTATAAGGTCTTTTTTTCTGTCCATTATAAAGAGATACCCGTCCGTATCAATCCTTCCTATATCTCCGGTAAACAGCCAGCCGTCTTTTAAGACTTCCGCTGTTTCCGTTTCCCTGTTGTAATACCCTTTCATTATATTGGGGCCCTTTATCACTATTTCTCCGGCGGAACCCTGCTCTGCATCTTTGCCGTTTTCATCAACTATACGCACTTCAACACCCGGTATGGGTTTTCCCACGGAACCGGCTTTTCTTGTATTATCAAAAGGGTTTACCGATACCACCGGTGACGCTTCAGACAAACCATACCCTTCCATAAGGGGCACCCTGAACTTTTTTTCAAAGTTTTTTAATACTTCACCCGCAAGCGGGGCAGCTCCGGAAATACACAGCCTTATAGGATTAAGCCACAGAAGCCATCTTGGTATTTTTTTTCCTGCCAGCACATTATAAACAGGCGGTATGGCCACAAATATGGATATCCTGTCCTTCATGATGGCTTTAATTATATTGCTGAACGGCTGTATTGATTTTATTATTGTAAGTTTACAGTTTACATACAGCGGGATAAGCACGCATACGGTAAATGAAAAAGCATGAAACATGGGAAGGAATATGATAAACCTGTCGCTTGGTTTGATATTTATCGCCTTTATTGACTGTTCCACGTTGGACACAAGGTTGCTGTGGGTAAGCATGGCGCCTTTGGGATGCCCCGTTGTTCCGGACGTGTAAATAATGGCCGCGGTGTCCGTATCATTTGGCACAGCAGGCGTAAAAGGTGTATCTGACAGCACTTGCTGAAAATTTAAACATTTTATCTCTTTCAAATCGTTGGTGGAAATAATATGTTTTAACCTGTTTGCCCTTGATATGCTGAAATCCTTAAGCACAGGGTAAAAATCAGGGGATGTTATAAGCGCCACCGCGTTTGAATCATTCAGGATGTATATTATTTCCTCAAGCCTTAAAAAAGTGTTAAGCGGTATTATCTCCGCGCCAAGGTACTGGGCGGCAAAGTAGGAATAAATAAATTCAGGGCTGTTGTTAAGCAGCAGCGCGACCCTTTCGCCTTTTTTAACGCCAAGTTTTGACAGGCCGGATGCAAGTTCAATGACTCTTTTTCTGGTATCCCCGAAACTTACGGGTTTTTTCTTATCTTCTATTAAGAATGTTTTTTTTCCGTTTTTTTCCGCAGCTTTTTCAAGCAGGTCTATAAGGTTCACTTTTTATTACCTCCGAAAACCCTGATATGTTTTAAACCTTTTCATAAGGGTCATAAAGTTTTTTGTATTCTTCAAGTATGGACCTGTCTGTCATACCCGCTATATAATCGCAGATAACCCTTTTTAAAGAATCTTCCCCCAGCCTTTTTCTTACATCAGGCGGTAATATCGAGTTTATCACGTCTTTCTTGCGTTTGTCTTTTACCGCGCCCTTTTTTTCATAAATCTCAAAAAGGTCTTTTATAATCTTTTCCGCCTTGTATTCCATTCGGATTATTTTGTAATGTTTGTAAAAATTTCTGTAAAGGAAATCCTTAAGGTCTTTATGCATGTCTTTCATCACCGGGTCAAAGGTCACAAGGTTTTCTTTGTGTTTTCTTGCCTTATGCACAGAATCAATTGAATTTTTTTCCAGGTTCTCTATGGTGTTTTTTAAAAGGGCTGTAATCTGCACATTTATAAGAGCCCTTGTAATGTTATATTTTTTCATTTCAAGGGGAAGTTCTTCAAATTTTTTCATATCTATCTTTTTTTCCATCTCTCCCCATATCTTTAAAGTCTTTAAGGATTCAACGCTTAGGATGGCGGAAGTGATGCCGTCATCAAAGTCATGGGAGTTATAGGCAATCTCATCGGCAAAATTAACCGCCTGCGCTTCCAATGTGGGCGCCAGTTTTGGCTCGTATTCCTTTGTATGGGGATTGTCGTAATCAGAGCTGTGTTTTATTATGCCTTCGCGCGTTTCCCACGAAAGGTTAAGACCCACAAAATCCGGGTATTTAAGTTCCAGTTTGTCCAGCACCCTTAAGCTTTGAATGTTGTGTTCAAACCCGCCTTCATCTTCCATTAACCTGTTTAATACTTCTTCACCGGAATGTCCGAAAGGCGTATGCCCTATGTCATGCGCCAGCGCTATGGATTCGGTAAGTTCCTCGTTAAGGCGCAGCGCTTTTGCAAGGGACCGCGCTATCTGCACCACTTCCGCGGTATGGGTCATCCTTGTGCGGTAATAATCGCCTTCAAGGTTTACAAAAACCTGTGTTTTATATTCAAGCCTTCTGTACGCGGTGGAATGTATTATGCGGTCGCGGTCGCGCTGATAAACGGAACGAAAAGGGTCTTCTGTTTCTTTATAACGCCTTCCCCTGGTATCCCTGCTTTTCATCGCGTAGGGGGCAAGAAATTTTTCTTCCTGCGCTTCAAGTTCCTGCCTTGTCAAAAGCCCGAACTTACCCGCGCTCATATATTATCACCGCTTTGCATGCTGGTATTTGGAACTATATATTCCATGAAATAGTTTCCCATTTTTCTGTTAAATTCGCTCTTGGCAAACACGCGGTCCACCTTTGCAAGCAGCGCTGACATTATTTTGTCTTTTGTTTCAAGGTCTGTGCCTAATTCCGCTTCTAATATGCGCTCGTCAAATATGTCCTGCAGCGCCGCGAAGAATAACAGGCTCTTTTTCTCTTCCGGTACTGTAAGCGCGTTAACATTGGACAGCACGCGCGCCAGTTCCATGGAACCGTCATGCCTTAACTTTCCGTCCTTATCCACAGCGGCTTTTTTAAGCACTTCAGGGTTTTTCTTCTCTGCTTTTTCCACGGAACGCACAAAAATTGTTTCCACTTTTTTAGCGGACATGTACGCGGTCATAAGTTCCATAAGTATTTTCTGAGTCTCTTCAAACAGCCTTAAAAGCACAAGTTTTTCGCTGTGCGCTATAACCACCGCGCCGCGCTTTTGAACTTCCTGCCTTACTTTTTCTTTTTTAAGCTGGTCGGTTATCGTGGACTTCTGCGAAGTTTCAAGTTTTTTCAGCAGTTCGGCTTTTTTCTTTTCACGTTCTTCTTCTATCTCTTTTTTCATCTCTTCTTTAAGGGATTTCTTTAATTCATCTTCCTGAAGCCTTGCGTTTTTTGACTCTATGCTTTCTATCATTTCAAGTTTTTTAATTATCTCTTCCTGCTTCTTATTTCTTTCAAATTCCACATCCCGGCGAATTCTGGCTTCAAGTTCCGCTTCTATTTTTTTTCTCATCTCTTTTTCGCGCAGCGCCACGTCCGCTTCCACTTTTTCCACGTCTTTCATTATATCTTCGTACTTAACCCTCATTTCCGCTTCAACCTGCTTTCTTATGTCCGGCTCTATTTCCGCCCTTATCTGATCCGCAAGGTCCACCCTTAATTCAAGTTCTATCTTGGCGCGCAGTTCATTTTCTATTTTGGCGCGCATCTCTTCTTCTATAAGTTTGCGCAGCTCTTTCACATCCGCTTCCGTGGCTTTGGCAGAACCGCCGTTTACAGGCGCGGCTTCTTCCTTTTTCTGTTCGGGCTCCGGGGATTTTTCCCTGCGCTCCTCTTCAAACTCCCTTAAAAGGGCCTCTTCTTCCTCTGTAAGCGCCGCGGAATTTTCCGCCTGTATCTCATCATTATTATCCATTTTTTCTATTCTCCCGGCTTTAAGGTGGTGTTTGGAACCACATGTTTAAAAAACGCGTATGTCAGTTTTTTTGGATACTCTTTTTTATAAAACAGTTTTTCCGACTGAATCAGTATATTGGACATAACTTCATCTTTTGTCTCTATCCCCGCCGCCATTTCCACTGCTATCAGCCGCTCTTCAAATATATCCCTTAACGCCGCGAGGAATTTAAACAGCTTTTTTTCTGCCGGTTCCTGCAATGCGTTATAATTTGAAAAAACCCTTCCCGGCTCAAGCGAACCGTCCGCCCTTGCGCCGCCTTTGCTGTTTAAATCGGCTTTTCTTAATATTTCCGGGTTGTTCTTCATGGCTTTTTCCAGGGTCTTTAAAAACATATTCAGAACAGGCGTCTTTTTTATAAGTTTTGAAAGCAGCGCCATAAAAATCTGCTGCGACGCGTCAAAAATAGATATCATCATAATAATCTCATTATAGGAAAAAACCGCGGTTTTAGGAACTGCCTGCGGTTCTGTCGGAATTGTTTTTGCCGCCGCTTCCGCCGCTTTTCTGTCATTTTCTTCAAGTTTTCTTAAAAGTTCTTCCCTTTTTTTCAGCCTTTCAGGGTCAAGTTCCGGAAGCTTTTTTACACCCGCCGGCAGAACCTCTTCTTTTTTTGCCTCTTCTTCAATGCCAAAAATATCCATCGCGGTTATTTTTTCCGCTTTGTATTCCTTTAAAAGGTCTTCCTCTGCCGGCACTTCGGATGCTTCCGCCATTTTAATGCCGGATAAAAACATATTTTCTGTTTCCTGCTTTAGAATATCCTTTGCTTTCGCGGCGTCAATTTTTTCAACTTTTTCGCCGAAAAGCTCCGAAACCATATCTATAATATCGTCCATAGAAAACTTTAAATCATCGTCTTCAGCCACACCGCACCCCTTTTCTGCCAATATTACCCAATTTAACACAAGAAAAGGCGGGTGTCAATGAAGGCAAAAGCACGGGGGAAACGGGAGTGATTATTACAAAGTAGAGACGCACCATGGTGCGTCTTGTTTTAAAAACGAGACGCAATATATTGCGCCTCTACATTAAAGATCACATTTGAATTCGTTCAGATTTTAGCAAGCCCGGCGTATTTCGCGGAAAGCTCTTTTCTCCCGTTCTTTTTAAACATCACGGTTATCCTGTAATCATCCCCATAGGGCTCTATTTTAGTGATAATTCCTTCGCCCATCTTTATGTGGCTTACCTTATCCCCCGGTTCCAGCTGCATTGCCGCAGGCTCCGCGTCCACACCTTCATAATTGGGCTGCGCGTCTATTCCCATGTCATGCACAGCGCCGGATAATTTTTCATCTAATTGTTTTGCAGGCGGCCTGCCTTTGTGGTGCAGGTATTCTTCGGGAATCTCGTTTATAAACCTTGAAATCGCGCCAAGCGTCCTGGCGCCAAACTGCCTGCGGGAGATGGCGGAGAGCAGATAAAGCCTTTTTCTTGCGCGTGTAATTCCCACATAAGCAAGCCGGCGTTCTTCTTCTATTCCGCCCTCTTCTTCTATGCAGTTTTTGTGCGGAAATATTTTTTCATCCATACCCGCTATGAATACATTGTCAAATTCAAGGCCTTTGGCGCTGTGTATTGTCATAAGTGTCACGGCATCGGCGTTTTCGTCAAGTTTATCCACTTCGGATATAAGCGCCACCTGGGATAAAAAATCTTCCAGTGTCGCGTCTGTTTTTTCTTCTTCAAATTCCGCCACAGCAGAAACAAGTTCCTTTACGTTTTCTATCCTTTCCTTTGCTTTGGGGTTCTGGTCATTTTCCCAAAAAGAAATATACCCTGTGCCGGTCAGAATTTCCGCCATAAGGTCCCGCAACTTCATATTGTTCCTGTTTATCGCCAGCCCCGTCAAAAGCGCGTGCAGCTGAGAGCAAGACTGCTTTACCATTGGTTTTATATTTTCCGCCTCCTGTGTCCTGCCAAGGGCTTCAAGAAGGGTTATGTCATTCTGAAAAGCAAACTGTTCCACCTTTTCCACCGTGGTATCGCTGATGCCGCGCGGCGGCACGTTTACAATCCTTTTAAAACTTATCACGTCGCGCGGGTTGGCAATTATCCTCATGTACGACAGCATGTCTTTTATTTCCATCCTGCCGTAAAAACTGAATCCGCCCACAAGTTTATACGGAAGCCCCGCGCGCCTTAACCTGTCTTCAATGGAGCGCGACTGCGCGTTGGTGCGGTAAAATATTGCTATGTCCTTTAAATCCGCCCCGTGCAGACGCATCAGTTTGTCTATTTCATTTAAAATGGCTTCGCCTTCCATTACTTCATCATCAACGTAATAGAAAATTATCTTTTCGCCCTTGTCGTTATCAGTCCACATCTCTTTTTCTTTTCTGTCGGCGTTATTCTGAATCACCTTATGCGCGGCTTTCAGAATAGTCTGTGTGGAGCGGTAATTACGTTCCAGCCTTATTACCTTTGCGTCCGGATAATCTTCTTCAAAATTGAGGATGTTTGTAATATCCGCGCCGCGAAAGCGGTAAATGGACTGGTCATCATCGCCCACCACGCATATATTTTTATATTTGGACGCCATCATTGAAATAAGCATGTACTGCGCGTGATTAATGTCCTGATACTCGTCTATCATTATGTACTTGAACTGCTCCCTGTATTTTTCCAGGACATCCGGGTTATTATTGAAAAGATCCAGCGGCTTCCAGATAAGGTCGTCAAAGTCCATTGAATTATTGCGTTTGAGCCTCTTTTCATAAATTTCATATATCCTTGCAACCATTCCTTTTTCATATTCCGTACCGTAATCATTCATGTATTCCGCGGGGGTAATAAGGGAATTTTTGGCGTCCTGAATATAGCGCATACAGTCATATACTTTCATTTCTTTATCCGACACCTTGGCATCATGCATGCACTCTTTTAAAAGGCGCTCCCTGTCTTCCTGGTCATATATGGTAAAGTTTTTGTCATATCCTAAAAGATCCGCGTGAAGCCTTAAAACGCGCACCCCAAAAGAATGAAACGTGCTCATCCATACCTTATCCACTTTCTTGCCCGCGACTTTTCTGGCCCTTGATTTCATTTCCTGCGCGGCTTTATTGGTAAACGTGACGCACAGGATATTTTCAGGGGACACATTATGTTCCGATAAAAGCCAGGCAAGCCTGTATGTAATAACGCGCGTTTTGCCGCTGCCGGCGCCTGCAAGTATTAAAAGCGGCCCTTCTTTGTGCATAACGGCCTGCACCTGTTCTTCATTTAAAAGTTCACGAAGTTCCAATTATTTCTCCTGTATGATTTCATATGAGATTTTTTAAATATCAACGCAACATTTTACCACGCAAGAAATAAATGGCAAGGTATATGTAGGTTTTTTTTGAAAGTTTTTTTAAAAGAATAAGATTACAACAAAAAAATTTAATAAATACCCATTCATTTTATTCTTATATCTAATTTTGCGCCTAATCCGCCGCTCATTTTTTCAAGTGTTTCAATCGTGATATTGCGCCTTCCCTTTTCAATATTGGATATTTCCTGCTGCGGTATTTTAGTGCGCCTTGATAATTCCCGCTGGGAAATATTTTTTTTTACCCTTAAAGCCGCCAGTTGTTCTGACACCGCAGTAAGGTTTGATTCACCGCCGTAAACCACCCTGCCTTCCTGCAGGGCTGTAACTGCCATAACCGAACTGCCGCTTCTGTATTCCTTGTTTGTCATTGTAAGAATATCAAAAGGCGCGTCAAAGACCCTTATTGCATCCCTTTCCGCCTCTGTTATCATCCTTCCGCGTTCTATCAGGTTTTTCCCCTTAAACGCGTCAGAAACTATCACCATATCTATATCACTTTTACTGTCAGCAGTTCCCTTTGCCTGCGAGCCGAAAACAGTAATATTGGACACGGGAATCCCGTCTGCATTAAGTTTTTTCGCTATGTGTTTTGCTGTCTTTTTCAGATTATACTTTCCGCCCATTTTACCGCCCCTTTGCTTTTATCAAACATTTCTTTTGCCTTTTTTCTTGTAAAAACCTTTGCCATCTTCGTCAAACTGTTAAAGTATATCGTTACCAAAAACATGACATAAAATTTTATGTTAGTCAAGTTTTAATCAACGTTTAAAAGAATATACTACTATTTTTAAATCTGTGTTTTAAATTTACTTTTTTTGTAGAAACAGCGCTTCTGCGCTGTCCGCGCAGTTGATTCATCCTTTTTAAATGAAAAATAATTATACAGTTTACTCTCAAATTGTTCACAGAAAATAATCAGTTTGAAAACATATACACCTGAACAGCGCAGGAGTGTCGGCCCTACAAGTCCATATATTGTAACTTAATAATTTATCGATTTAATGGCGGTGGAGATTTCGGCCAAATTGCTGGTGTTTAACACACATTTTGCCGCTGTCGGCGCGTGCAAGTATTAAAAGCGGCTCTTTTTTATGCAATGGTGCATCTTATTTTTATACCCGGCTTTTTTTTGCACATTGCAGCCCGCACTTATTTTTAATTTAAAAATTTATATTTTCATACTTTAGTACATTAATCATTATCCCGTTGTTAGTATAGAACTTTTCTGTCATTTCAACAGGAACGTTTATGGCTTTTATTTTTTCTGTCTTATCCACTATAAGCTCGTAATATTTCTTTCCGTCCATGGCAAAAAATTTCATCATTTCAACATCATTTCCGTTTACTGTTATTCTTATCTGCGGATAATCCGTTTCCTGCCCTTTTTTTATCGCAATAACTTCTTCTTTACCCTGTTTAATCCTTTCGTCTTTATCAACAAGCGTAAAATCAAAGTTTTCAAAATACTCCTGCATCCCAAAAAGGCATTTGGGATAAAGATATTTTTGTTCCTGCGCGGCAGGCATTAAATCTGCTCCGGCTGTATCCTGTCCCGGCAGTTCTGTTTTAGTCGTATAATCCATTTTTTTTATTATCTTTTGGTATGGTTTTATTACAGTCACTTTTTTAGCTTCCATTGCTTCCACTTTAATACTGCCGTTTTTTTCATTCTTAATTTCAGTAACCGCTATGGCTTCAACATTTTGTATCTGCATCATGCTTTCAAACGCTTTTGCCAT
>JAFGWA010000019.1 GCA_016937715.1 Candidatus Goldiibacteriota bacterium | reverse complement strand
GATTGTTATATTTGCCGGCTCTATGGCGGCTTTTATAATGAGCGCGCACCTTGCCATTGCGTGGGTTTTTATTGAAGCCACCACTTTAGCCAGCACCTACCTTATATACTATTCAGGGACAAAAAATTCGCTGGAAGCTTCGTGGAAGTATATTTTTATCTGTTCTATCGGGATATCGCTTGCTTTTATAGGGATAGTGTTTCTGTCGCTGGCAACCGGAAACAATGGCACTCTTTTTTACTCTGATATGCTGCAAAACGCCGCGGCGATTGACGGATTCTGGCTTAAAATCGCTTTTGTATTTATACTGACCGGATTTGGCACAAAGGCGGGCCTTGCGCCTGTCCATGCGTGGCTGCCGGATGCCCATTCAGAAGCGCCTTCTCCTGTGTCGGCGATGCTGTCAGGCGCGCTTTTAAACACCGCAATGCTTGGAATCCTGCGTGTTTTTAAAGTCATGAAAATTGCCGGATATGAAGTTTTTGCCTCCGTCCTGATACTGGCAATGGGTTTTCTTTCGCTTGCCATAGCGGCGGTCTTTGTAATTAAGGCGAAAAATTATAAAAGGATGATGGCGTATTCATCCATAGAAAATATGGGTATTATAGCAATCGGCGCGGCTTTGGGCGGGTTTGGGGCAATAGCCGCGTTAATTCACACGTTTTCGCATTCTTTATTGAAATCCGCGTTCTTTATGACGGCCGGAAATATACTTAAAATTTACCACACAAAAATAATTTCAAAATCCAGCGGCCTTTTAAGAAAATCTCCCGTATTGGGATGGCTTTTTATTGTACTTTTCGCGGCGCTTTCTGCCGTGCCTCCGTCGCCTTCTTTTATAAGCGAATATATGATAGCGGCGGAGATGTTCAAAAGAGGCGGAATATTCATTCCGGCGGCGGTTGTATTTTTATTGCTTATAGTTTTTGTGGTTTACGGAATGGGAAAAACTGTTTTCTTTATGGCGTACGGAAAAGACGAATCGCCGGAAGAAAATGTCAGACTGCCGTTTATGCTTTATGTGCCCGTAATATTGCTTCTTGCCGCGGCAACAGGCGCGGCAGTGATAATGCCGCAGTTTTTAATTGATATTTTTAAAAACGCGATTGATTTCATGTAAGGGGATGTAAAAATGAATTTTCTCCGCATAAAAAGCCAGGCCGCCGTAAAAAGAGAACTGATTCCGGATATTGCCCCGGAAAAACTGTCCGCTGAAACCGCGCTTATGTGTAATGAAGGAAAGCGTATAGTAAGCCTTTTTGGCAGCCGTGAAGATGCGGGCGTCAGGGTATATTCCGTGCTTGCCGATGATGAAGCTTCTTCTTTGTATGTGTCGTCAGCCCTTGTCAAAGAAGGCGGCACGTACCCTTCAATAACTTCGCGGCTTTTTTCCGCGCAGCTTTTTGAAAGGGAAATTCACGAGGAGTTTGGAATAATTCCCGAAGGCCATCCATGGTTAAAGCCTGTAAGGTATCCCGGGCACGCCGCTGATAAAAATTTAAAAATGGAAGAGTATCCGTTTTTTATAATGGAAGGAAATCAGGTTCATGAAGTGGCGGTGGGCCCTGTGCACGCCGGCGTGATAGAACCCGGGCATTTCAGGTTTATGTGCACGGGAGAAAAAGTGCACCATCTGGAAATACAGCTTGGCTACCAGCACCGCGGCGTTGAAAAATTAATGAAAGAAAAAGATTCCGTGTTTTTATCCGAATCCACAGCCGGAGACACAGTCATAGGGCATTCACTGGCGTATTGCAGGGCCAAAGAAGCCTTATCCGGAACCGAAGTATCGGACAGCGCGGAAGCTGTAAGGGCTGTAATGCTTGAACTTGAAAGGGCGGGCGTGCATCTTGGCGATTTGTCAGCGCTTGCCGGCGATATAGCGTACCTTCCGGGCAACGCCGTATTCGGCGCTATAAGGACAATGATTATTAACACATCGCTTGCGATTTGCGGAAGCAGGTTCGGCAGGGGGATTATAAGGCCGGGCGGCGTTGTGTTTGGAATAGACGGGGATTTGCAGGAACAGGTTAACAACACGCTTGATGAATATGAAAAGAAAATTGACCTGACGTGCTCGGTTATGTTTGAAGCTTCAAGCGTGCTTTCCAGGATGCAGACAACCGGTGTGGTTGATAAAAAAACAGCGGAAGAAATTGGAATGACAGGTATGGCGGCAAGGGCGTCCGGTTATGAAGTGGACTGCCGCGCCGATCACCCTTTTGGCGCTTATACGCACGTTCCCGTTTACAAAAGGGGTATGAAAAACGGCGATGTTTTCGCGCGCGCGTATTTAAGATATGTTGAAATAAAACAGTCGTTTAAGCTTATAAGGGAGCTTATGGATTATAACCGTAATATAAACCTTATGGCTGACATGAAGCCGCAGCAGCCGTCAATGTTTGTTGTGTCCTTAACCGAAGGGTGGCGCGGGGAAATTTCGCACTGCGTTATGACCGATAAAGAAGGAAAGATTGAAAGGTATAAAATTAAAGACCCGTCATTTAATAACTGGCCGGCGCTGGCGCTTGCCGTGCGCGGCAACGGGATATCTGATTTTCCGCTGTGCAATAAAAGCTTTAATTTAAGCTACTGCGGATTTGATTTGTAATGGAGAGCGACGATGTTTGGAATAATTAAAGTCAGAATAATGCAGGGCGATCAGGCGATTCCTGACGTGAAAAAAGCGGTTTTAAATCCGGCTTTCCGCGGATTTCCCGTGATAAGCCCGGGATGCGGGCGGCTTTCTTTTGACGCGGACAAAATATGCCCGACGGGAGCCCTTAAAAATGACCCTGTGTCAATTGATATGGGAAAGTGCGTGTTTTGTGGGGAGTGCGGGCGCGCTTGTAAAAACGCGGAAATAGAAATGTCTTACTGCCACCATATATCAGCCGATTCGCGTGAAAAGTTAATCATAAAACCCGGCGACAAATATCTTGAATTTGAAGATGCGGCTGTTATGGCAAGGGCGGAAATTAAAAGGCTGTTCGGGCGTTCCTTAAAATTAAGGCAGGTATCAGCCGGCGGGTGCAACGGGTGTGAAATGGAATTAAACGCGTGTACAAACGTGAACTTTGATATGGGAAGGTTTGGGATAGACTTTGTGGCGTCCCCAAGGCACGCGGACGGTATAGTCATAACAGGGCCGGTAACAAAAAATATGGCGCCGGCGCTGGAAGATACCTATAAGGCCATTGCTTCTCCTAAAATCATTATAGCCGCGGGTACTTGCGCCATAAGCGGCGGTATATTTAAGGATTCCGAAGAACTTGACAGAAGTTTTTTTGACCGTCATAAAGTTGACCTTTATGTGCCGGGGTGCCAGGTGCACCCGCTTACTTTTGTAAACGGGGTGCTTAGATTTTTAGGGCATAAATAAAGGTTTTTTGTTAAAATGTTTTCTGACAGCGGAAAGTTTATACTCTAAAATTGGGGTGGGCAAAATGAAATTATTTAAGATGTCAGCGGTTTTGTTTGTGTTTGTTATGGCTTTGTCATCGGTATCTTTCGCAGAAACACCGGAAAGGTATTATGATATCGGAATGAAACTTTACAACGCGCGTAATTACTCCAAAGCGCTTTCTTATTTCACCAAAGCCGCCAAGGCGGATAAAACTAACCCTGAATATTTTCATATGATAGGAAATTGCTATGAGCAAATGGGGCAGCCGGCAAAAGCAAAGCCCTTTATAAACTTTGCGGCTAAGCTTGCAAAAACCCGCAGCGCTCTGGAATGGAAAAAAATCAGGGTGTCGCCTTACGCGGGATTTACAACGGTGGGAATGGCGGTTGTAAATGATTTTTTATTTGAAAATATAACATCTGACACAGCCGAAACCAGCAGATTTGGCGGCGGTTTTACGGCGGGCGTGGACGCGGGATATTCTTTTATTCAGGGGCTTTATACGGGGATAAAACTTGGTATTATCCTTCCTGCTAATGCAAAGTATTCGGATGAAAATTCTATACCGGGTATAACATATAAAACGGAAAATCAATATTCGGTATTAATGATACCTGTTATGCTTGGAGGGTCGTACGATTTAAAAATACCCAATACTCCCGTATCTGTCGGCGCGGGTATTTATGCGGGTTGGGGTTTTGCCTCAGGTTCTTTTATCGGGAATACAGAAGAAACAATAACAATTATGGGAATTACCACAAAAACAGATTATAAAAGCGACGCGGCGTTTGCCGGCGGTTGTTTTACCGCTGACATCAATGCTTTCAGTGAATATAAGATAAGCGATATGATTTCAGCCGGGCTTAATATCGGGTACAGGATAGCAAATGTAACAGAGATGAAGTATACCAAAGTCCCTGATGGCAGCCCTTATGAAACCGGCGATGTTGTTGAATACTGGGAATCCGGCTGGACAGAGACCAAACCGCTGCCTTTTGATTTTGGCGGGCTTATAATAACGGCAAAAGCTTCATTTTATTTCTGAAGCAATTGTCCTGTGAAGTGAATAAATAAAAGTTATTAATGACAGCAGCCAGCCGGCTGAAAAAATTATCCATGAAAAGTGCGACGGGTAAAGGCCTTTTGTTACATCGCCTGCTGACGCTATAAAAGAAAGAAAAACCATGACTCCGCCTGTTATTTCAAGCAGCCATATAATTTTAGTCTGATAAAACTTAACGCCGTGGTCAATGGACTTAATTATAATAATACCTGCAGTTATCATAGAAACTGAAATTATAACAGGGGCAAGTACTGGGCCTGTCCAGGGTACGGGAAGCAGGAAAAGAAGGTCGTATTCCATAATGGATGCCGGCCAGTTCAGCAGGATTTTTAATGAGGCGTAAAAAATGATATCCCATACTCCAAATATCACCATGAAATAAGCAAACCTTTGAAGGCGGGTTTTTCCCGCGATGCATGCCGCCGAAAATATCATAATTAAAGTGGCAAATTCACGCCAATATTCAGCGGCAATGACTCTGCCGGATAAAAGTTTTATGGGGAAAGCAAATCCCTGTGGGTACCACAATTCCCTAAGATAAACAACAACTGCCGCTTCCAGAAACCCAAAAGCCGCGGAAAAAAGAATCACATTAAAGAAATTATAATTTGCATTTTTGTTCATAATTATCTCCCTGCATAAATATAACATAAAATATTTTAGACGGCAAAAAAACTTTTATGATATTGAAATCCGGAAAAAAATTGGTATAATTTTAAAAGGTGGATATAAGGGAAAAACAATGTTTTAACTTTTACGAAAGGAGGGTATTTGTTTTTAGTTTTTAGGAATAAAAAAAACAGGGGAGAAAAAAATGAAAAAATCGTTATTGGTATTAATGGTAATTGTTCTTTTTTGCGGCACG
>JAFGWA010000018.1 GCA_016937715.1 Candidatus Goldiibacteriota bacterium | reverse complement strand
TCTTCAACAGATTTAGCAAGTTTCTTTTTATAATCGGCCAGTTTCTTTTTAAGCGCCGGGTATTTTACCGCAAGTATCTGGGCCGCAAACACGCCCGCATTAACCGCGCCGGCTTTTCCTATTGCCATACAGCCAACAGGCACGCCCTGCGGCATCTGTACCATGGAGTATAAAGCGTCAACGCCGTTTAAAGGCCCGCCCGCCATAGGAACGGTTATAACCGGCTTTGTGGTCTCAGCCGCCATAACACCGCCAAGGTGCGCTGCAAGACCTGCCGCGGCTATTATGACTTCACACCCCTGTTTGTCAGCTTCCGCCAGAAACGCTTTTACTTTTGCAGGCGTCCTGTGCGCGGAAGTTATACTTACAAAAGACCCAATCCCAAACTGCTCCAGGGTTTCAACCGTTTCATTCATGATTGTTAAATCACTGTCACTTCCCATTACTATCGCCGCTTTCATAATTATTACCTCCTGATTTTAGTAATTAACCCATATACAATTAACCAATATCCCATAGATAAAGACAAACCAACTGCCCCCTATCACTTGCGCTCATAAACTCGCGCAAGCCCGGGGATTTCCGCTCGCAGGCTCGCTCCAACCGCACCCTAAAGGGTGCGCCTACCAGATCTAAACAAACCTTCCGTCCCTCTGTCCCTCCGTGCATCTGCCCCTCTGCCTTTAATACTTCGCCGCTCTTTTCCCAATATCCCGCCTGAACTGCGCGCCTTCAAAATTTACCTTTCCTATTTCATCATAAACTTTTTTTATTGCTCCGTTAATACTTGTATCCATAGCGGTTATAGCAAGCACTCTGCCGCCGCTTGTTATTATTTTATTACCTTCCTGCTTTGTGCCGGCGTGAAAAATCATCAGGTCATTACGGCCGTCAAAAGAATCCAGCCCTTTAATCTCTTTTCCTTTTTCATATGAGCCCGGATAGCCTTTGGCTGCCATAACCACGCATATTGCAGCTTCATTATGAATTTCAAGCTCTATCTCATTTAACTTGCCTTCCACGCATGCCAGAAAAATATCAACAATATCGCTCTTTATAAGCGGAAGCACCACCTGGGTTTCAGGGTCGCCAAAACGCACATTATATTCAAGTACCTTTGGGCCGTCTTTTGTTATCATAAGACCTGCGTACAGGATTCCTTTATAGGTAATGCCTTCCCGTTTAAGCCCGTTAACCGTGGCAGCAAGAATCTCCCTTTCAATCTTTTCAAGCATGTCCGGTTTTATAAGCGGGGTGGGCGCGTAAGCCCCCATGCCGCCGGTATTTGGACCTTCGTCATTGTCAAAAATTCTCTTATGGTCCTGCGACGGCGGAAGCGGTATTATGGTCTGCCCGTCGGTAAATGCCAGTATACTGGCTTCTTCACCTTCAAGAAATTCCTCAATTACCAGGCGTAAGCCCGCTTCTCCAAATTCTTTTTTTACCATTATGTCATTTACCGCGGATATTGCTTCCTGTTCATTTTTACATATTAATACGCCTTTACCGGCCGCAAGGCCGTCCGCCTTTACCACTACCGGGTATTTTCTATTATTATCTATGTATTTAAGCGCGGGCTCTACGGAATCAAACTCGCCAAATTCCGCTGTAGGTATATTATTTTTTTTAAGCAGGTTTTTGGTGAATATCTTGCTTCCTTCCATCTGCGCCGCGTCTTCACACGGCCCAAAAATCTTAAGTTCATTTTCCGTAAACAGGTCAACAATTCCCGCCACCAAAGGGGCTTCCGGCCCCACCACGGTTAAATCAACCGCGTTATCTATGGCAAAGTTCATAAGCCCGTTTAAATCATCCGGCGATATGTCCACATTCTGCGCCACCCTTGCGGTGCCGGCGTTTCCCGGCGCGCAGAATATTTTTGTAACCTTTTTGCTTTTGGAAATACTGACGCAGATGGCGTGTTCCCTGCCGCCGCTTCCTATTACAAGTACTTTCATTTTTACCTCCGGATTATTATATCTGAATTATACTTTCCAGTTATACATTTCAAACTGCCTGTCAGGGACGTGTATTACGGCGGTGCCCTTTTCAGGTATGCGTTCAAGTTCCGCGCCATCCTTATAAATCACAGCTGTAAACTTTATTTCACCCGGGTATTTTATCCCCCTGAAATTCTTATAAGGTACTGCAGCTTCAAAAATTCCGTCAGCCGCGCACCTTACGCCTTCATTTTCAACATTTACGGATTCAAATACGCGTCCATGGGTGTTAAACTTAAGCCGGGAAGAATTCTCGCCTTCCGTGAACTTTACGTCTATTTCAAGGCCGCTGTCTTTATGAATTCCCCCGTCGGCATCCATGCGCAGATACAATTCATCATTATTAAAACCGTAAGAGAGCCGTTTGATAAATTTCTCAATTTTATGCATTGCGCCGCCTTCTTTTGAAAGGTCAAAATAACCCGCGCCTTTCCATTCAAAAAAGTGCGATATCCTGCCGTTGATTTCAGGATAAATAAACCTTGTCGGAGTAACATGAAAAGCCGCGTCCACTTTTGAAATCGGCACAAACAGTTCGTCCGGTATGGCCATTCCGGTAATATTATAAACATTCATCAGGTGAAGCCTGTATAAATTATCAAATTCGGAATCGTTTTTGGAAGAATGGTCATCCCCGTACCACCAGTTCCAGTCGCTTCCCTCTGCTATGTAGAGCGCTTCCCATGCCCTTTTTAATTTATCGCTTTCCCTGGGATGTTCTTTTTCCCAGTTTACAAGCGCTTCCCTTGTGCGTTTTAACAGCTTCCATGATTTTCTGTCGTCTTCATGCCCTATCCAGATATAAAAATCATGGTTAATCCATGAACCCGGCCACAACTTCTTAATTTCCGGCGCGTCCTGCCATCCTGTTATCATATCCCCTATGGTTGAAGTAATAATATCATCTGTTTCCGACAGCCTTGAATAAAGGGCGTTTAAAAAATCCCTGCCGTCGTTGTTATAGTATTCCCAGCAGTTTTCCCCGTCCAGTATTATATTTATGCAGCTGCGTTCTTCCGGAAGCATTTCTTTTATTTTCTTCAGTTCATTTATAAAGTGGTCCGCGGCTTCCTGAGAATTCCACGACGCGTAAGAAAAACCGATAAGGTCAGAAAGCTTAAGGCTTCTGAAAACCATATCCACGCGCCCGCTGTCGGTATTAAAATGATGCGGTTTGTATATCGTTTCCTGTTTAAATTCCTCTCCGGAAATCCATCGCGACTTATACAGAATCTCCTGGTCTGTTGCCGCCCACTTAATTCCGTTTTTGGCCAAAAGATTAAGCACATCTTTGCTTACAGAACCTTCTGAAGGCCACATTCCCACAGGACGCCTGCCAAATTTTTCCGTAAAATACTCAAGCCCTTTTCTTATCTGGGCGTCAGCATCTTCCGGATGAGAAAATTCAAAATCAAGAGGAAGCCCTTCCATGCAGGTTTTTGCCGTCTTTACATCATAAATAAGCGGAAGAATGGGGTGATAAAACGGAGTTGTGGAAACTTCAATACGCCCCTCTTTCCACGCCTGCGAGTATTTTGGTATTATCATTTTTAATATGTCAATATGCCTGTCAAGGACGTGATTCTTTTCTTCTTCCGTAAAATTCTCGCCTTTCTGTTTAAGTTCATTAAGTTCAGGAAAGATTTCCATAAAAACAGGGTCAATCCAGGTAAGGTTAAACCACGTCTGAACATCGCGTATTTCCTGTTCAGTAAAATGTTTATGGGTTTTTTTAAGCTCGTCCGGGTGGGAATTTTCGCCCCTTTTTTTAAGCAGGTATTTGTATCTTGGATAAGGAAATATCATGGTATCCCAATTTGCCATAAAAAAATTAAACAGTATAAAAATTCTCTCGTCATCATTTAAGTCAGATGGCTTTTTACGTGTCATATCCATAAATATATCTGTCGTGCCGGCTATGTATTCTTCTATCTGCAGTATCAGCGAAGGCACAAGGTTAAAGTTCTGCCTTATCCCGGGATATTTATCAAGTATGGAAACCATATCATAATAATCTTTAACTCCGTGCATTCTGACCCACGGCAGTATAAATTTATCGGTTTCAACATTTTTGTAATATGGCTGGTGCATGTGCCATAAAAAAGTAAGATATAGCGGCTGTTTCAAACCTATTACCTCCGGGCAGTTTAAGAACCTGTTAATTATAATATATATGTATTATAAAGACAATTATTATCCCTGATAAATACTTACCGGGTTTATCGGAGTGATTTACGGCCTTATTCTTTTGTATATGATTACCTTTTCCTCTTTTTCATCGGGCTCAAAATCATGGTTCACGGGGTCTTCCCTGTTTTCCCAAAAACGGTCAGCACAGGGCAGAATATATTTTTTGTATTTGCTTTCATCCACATTTGACCTTAAATACGCAAGTGTCCTTTTTTCGTATTCCGACCCTATATATTTGCGGATAACCACAAACTTTGGATTCTTTACATTTTCAAAATCTTCGCCTGTAAGCCCGCCATATACTCTCAGTCCTGTATAAAGTTTTACCACAAGGTCAGGATACGTTATAAATACAGCATCCCCGGGTGCGGAATTTGCGTTTAGAAATTCCGTAATACACTCCCCTGCCTCTTTCCAGTCCAAACGGAGTTCCTTAATATATTTGAAAAAAGTCATATTAAGAAGAAGCACGGCTGATAAAAGCAGCCCTGCCAATTTATGCCTTTCGTATATCTTATATACCAGCAGCCCTGCCAAAACAGAAAGCGCGGCCGCGATACCTGCCGTATTTCTTAAAAACGGCGCGTCAGTCAGCACCGAAATACAGATAAACCCTGTCACGGCAAATATTACAAGCAGCCATTCAATACCATCCTGAACCTTTACCTGCTGTTTTCGCGAAACCTTCTCCAGAACAAACAGGAGCGCCGCCGCAATTAACAGCGGGGAAAAAACATATTGAAAAATAAATTTAAGGTACGCCAGCGCCGACTGCCCAAAGTGAATAAGCGAAAACATATTGCTGTTTGCAGCATTAAATTCAATATTGTAAAGAAGAAACACAAATGGCGTATTGACCGCAAAAACACCCGCAAAAAAAGCAAATAAAGAAATATCCCTGCGTCTGACAAAAATAACATAGTGTATAAAAAAAGCCAGCATAGCAGAGTAAAAGTAAAGATATATGGTATGAAAAAGCATTGTCATGACAGCTGTCCACACAACAAGATGCATTTTTTTGCCTTCCCGTACATATAAAGCATATGAAAATAAGGAAATAAGGGTAAATAAAATTTCCGGGCTGTAATACCTTGACTGCCTGACAAGCAGAAGAAAAAATACGGAAAATAACAGAAAGGCAGAAGCAAACAGAGCTCTCTTAAATGACTTTGTAAGATTCCTGATATAGAAATAAACCACGATAACCGAGAACAATCCCAATAAAGCAAAAGGAAAACGGTACATAAAATTACTTTCCCCGAATACCTTTATGAACGCGGCAAGGTAGTAAAACTGAAACCAGGGATGCCACTTCCAGATATAATCCGGGCCGTATTCTATTCCCCCGTCCTGCGAGAAATAATTAAGGCCGTCGGTCCCGTAAGGCAAACCCCTGTCTATGACAGTCTTGGCTATTAACGGAGTCTGTGCTTCATCCTGCCACAAAGCCCGCGTACCCAGCCCGGTAAACAGCAGCACTGACGCTGTAAGAATTAACAGCACAAAAACAATTATCTCTGTTCGTACCGCGTGCAGCGTCTTTTTATTATCTGAAAATTTATCCGGCATGTTTTCCCCGTTTTATTTGATTGATTACAGCCCGCCTGTCATTTAACGCGCTTATAAATAACCACTCTGTCTTCCTCTTTATCCGTCCAAAACAGGTGGCGCGACGGGAATTCAGAATTCTCATCATAATTATCCGGGTAATCTATGGTTATCATCCGGTATTCATTTCTGTCCATTTTTTGCCTTATGTAATCCGCTGTCTTTTTATCCTTTTCTTCCATAACGTGTTTTCTTATAATCACCCAGTCTGCTTTATCCGGCAGAACCTCACCCGTCAAGCCGCCTTTTACAGCCATCTTTGTGTAAAGCTTAAGCGGCAAATCGCCGTAAGTAATAAGCACAGTGTCTTTATCGCTCCCGTTTTCATTTAAATACTTTACCGTTCCCTCAACCGGGCCGTCATAATCATGGGTAATCTCATAAAAATATTCAGGAAGGCTTCCCCCCCCTAAAAAAATAAAGGTAAGAAAGATACCCATGTATAACTTTATATGAAATGCCGGAGCCAGAATTAAAGCCGCTATTATTGCCGTCACCGGCACAGCTGCCGCAAGGTTACGGTAAAACGGGGTGTGCCCCGCCACTGACATAAACATAATACTGAAAAACACAAAGATTATAAGCAGTATTACGCCGCTGATATATTTTTTACCGTCAGTCCCCAGGCCGTTTTTTACCTTTTTGCGGATAATAAAATATACGGCAACAAGCGCCAGAAGCCACCACGGCAGAAGCTCCCCGTCAATATACGCTGTGTACATTCGCGCCGATTCCATTATGTGCGGCAGTTTTAACAGATTAGGATGCGCCCCGCCTATGTTTAAACTGTATATTGAAAAAAGAAACGGTACATTTAAAGCCATAGCCGCCAAAGACAAAGCATATAGAGACAATGCCTTCTTTTTATCAAATATGGAAACATGCGTAAGACAGACCGCAATAACAACAAAGAAATATACATATAATGTATGAAAAATACAGACCAGCGAAATAAAATAAAGAAGCAGTGCCGCCTTTTTCCCGCTCAAAAAACGCGCGTAAGCAAAAAGCGCCAGAAGACAGAAAAACATCTCCGGCGAATAATAACGGGACATTCTTCCCATTATGAGAAACGGGACATATAACGCAAGTATTAGAGAAGCTAAAACAGCTTTTCTATGACTGTTAAACAGTTCTTTTACCAAAAAATAAGAAAGCAATACCGAAGCCAGCGCGAATAACGCGAACGGAAGCCTTGCCGTAAAATTACTGAAGCCAAAAACTTTTATAAACGGAGCCACGATATAAAACTGCATCCACGGATGCCATTTCCAAAGGTAATCGTCCCCATATTCCACGCCGTCAGACTGAGAATAAAAGTTTTTCCCATCCGTGCCGTAAGGCAGCCCTTTTTCCGCAACTGTCTGCGCGATTAAAACCGTCTGCGCTTCATCCTGCCACATGTACCTGTTGCCAAGATTGGAAAAAAGCATAAAAGAAGCCAGCAGTGTAAGTAAAACCAGAAAAACAGGCTCATTGAATTTCATATCGGGCATTTTAATACGCGCGTTAAGATTAAATTTCAAAATAACTCTCCCTGAATTTTATCCTTACTTTTATTTTTTACAGCCTTAGGTTTAACGGCTTTTACCGTTTTTTTATTATCCTGTTTTATCATTTCAAGAAATTCCGTTTCATCCACAACTTTAACCCCAAGTTTTTTTGCCTTATCAAGTTTAGATCCTGCCTGCGGGCCCGCCACAAGAAAGTCTGTCTCTTTACTTACGGAAGAACTTACCCTGCCGCCAAGCGATTTGACTATATTGCCCGCTTCTGTACGTGAATACTTCATAAGCTCCCCCGTAAAGACAAATACCGCGCCATTTAAAAGATTATCCGTTACGCGTTCTTTAAGGCGTTTGGTGTTAACACCGGCTTTCTCAAGTTTTTTAATAACATCCTTTGTCTCCCTGCGTTTAAAAAAATCAGCTATACAGCCCGCGACCACAGGCCCTATTTCATGTATCTGCGACAGCTCTTCCGCGGATGCCCCGGACAGTTTATCCAGCGTATCATAATTATCAGATAATATTTCCGCAGTTCGGGTTCCCACATTGCGGATACCAAGCGAGTATATAAGCCGGTCCAGTTCCCTGCCCTTAGACGCTTCAATTGCCTTAACCGCGTTTTCAGCCGACTTCTGGCCCATGCGTTCCAGGTTTGCAAGGTCAAATATGGTTAATTTATAAAGGTCAGCATAATCAGAAATCATTTTTACTTTTAAAAGCTGCTGAATAATGGCCGGTCCCATGCCGTCTATGTTCATCCCGTCACGGGAAGCAAAATGAATAACAGAACCTTCAAGTATTGCCGGGCATTTGATATTTATGCAGCGGCGCACGGCTTCATCTTCATACTTAACAACCGCTTCATTGCATACAGGGCATTTGTCGGGCATTTTAAACTTCTTAAGCCCCGCGGGCCTTTTTTTAATTACCACGCTTACAACTTCCGGGATAATTTCGCCCGCCTTTTCAACAACCACAAAATCACCTTCACGGATATCCTTGCGCTCCACTTCTTCTTCGTTATGCAGTGTCGCGCGTTTTACGGTTGTTCCCGCAAGCTGCACCGGTTCCAATTCCGCTACAGGAGTAAGCGCCCCTGTCCTGCCCACCTGAACAGTGATTGATTTAAGTCTGGTGACTGCCTGTTCCGCCCTGAATTTATATGATATTGCCCAACGCGGGCTTTTTTGAGTCATTCCTAATATCTGCTGTTTGTCAAACTCGTTGACTTTAATTACCATCCCGTCAATTTCATAAGGCAGTTCGTTGCGGCGTTTTTCCCATTTTTCGCAGGTTTCTATTACTTCATCAATATTTTTACAGAGAGTTACATTTTCATTCACCGGAAAACCTGCGTCTTTTAATTTCTCCAGTGCTTCCCACTGTGTCTTTATTCCATATTTAGCAGCATCTGCCAGATAATAAGTAAATATCGCAAGTTTACGCCCGGCAACCGCTTTGGGATCCAGCTGTTTTAATGTTCCGGCGCAGGAATTACGCGGATTGGCAAATAGCGCTTCACCCTGCGCTTCGCGTTCTTTATTTATCTTCTCAAACTGTTTTTTAGAAAGGTAAACTTCACCTCTGACTTCAACACTTTCCAATTTTCGATTATCAATTTTCAACGGCAAACTTATTATCGTCTTCAAGTTTGCCGTCACATCATCCCCGCGTTCGCCGTCGCCGCGCGTGATGCCGGTTTCAAAATATCCATTCTTATAGATAAGCGCGATTGCCACACCGTCTATTTTTAATTCCACCGTATAAGTGTACTTTTCGGTTATTTTTTTTACGCGCTCATCAAATTCACGCAGGTCTTCAGGGTTATACGTATTATCCAGAGAAAGCATGGGCGATTTGTGAGCCACGGTTTTAAACCCGTCAATAGGCGCCCCGCCTACGCGCTGCGTGGGGGAATCTTTTGTTTTCAGTTCAGGATGTGCTTCTTCAAGGCCAATTAATTCTTTCATAAGCCTGTCATAAGCCGCGTCTGATATCTCCGGCTGCGCATCTATGTAATACCTTCGGTTGTGGTATTCAAGCTGTTTTTTTAACTCTTCCGCCCGTTTTTTATCTGCGGCCATATATATTACTTATTCTCCTCAAAAAATTCTTTTATCTGTTTTTCCCTGTCAGGATGTTCTTTGCTGAATCCCCCGTCTTTGTTGCAGCGCAGACATTTTGCTTCAAGTTCCCTTATTTCCTCATACATCTCTTCAATTACTTTTCTTATCGGATCAGGAAGGTCGCCGTGCATAAGGTCAGATTCCGGCTTTTCCCCGCCTGTCCTTACCACAACACCCGGAACGCCGACAACAGTGGAGCCGTCCGGCACATTGTGTATTACAACTGACCCCGCCCCTATCTTTACATTATTCCCAATATTAATATTGCCCAGCACCTTCGCGCCTGTACCAACCACAACGTCATTGCCAAGCGTGGGATGCCTTTTGCCTTTTTCTTTACCCGTCCCGCCAAGGGTAACCCCCTGATATAAAAGCACATCATCGCCTATTATCGCGGTCTCTCCTATTACCACACCCATCCCATGGTCAATAAAGAACCTTTTGCCTATTTTAGCACCCGGATGTATTTCAATCCCGGTAAAAAACCTGTTAAAAGCGGATATCATTCTTGGAATAAACGGTATTTTTATCCGGTATAAGAAATGCGCTATTCTGTGAGACGTAATGGCGTGAAGTCCGGGATACATAAATATCACTTCAAAAATATTTTTTGCGGCAGGATCTCTTTTAAAAACTGTCTTTATGTCATCCACCAGAAACATATAAAGCCTCCGTATATGGGTTGTATTTAAAGTGATTATATCATAATAAGAAGCCGTTTAAATAGAAAAACCACCGGCTAAAAGGCCGGTGGTTTTTTGACAGTTAAACCGTTTTAATTATTTAAAAATTCTCATACGTAAAAACATTTCTTGTTTCAAGCATAACCATACCCATCATACTCTGCGTTGTATTAATCTCCATTGGCATGCCTATAGAATTATAGGTATAAGTTATATCCATGCTCATGGCCATACCCATCATCGACATATCCGTATGAGCCGCAGTAGGACTGCCGGCTGAATTGTACGTGATAGTAGTTGTGCCGGTAACCGTATCTGTATTATCATATGTAGTTGCAATCGTAGGATTTCCCGCCGCATCATACTGCGTTATAACATAAGTATAAAGAGAACCCATCATAAATAAATCGGACCTGATAAGTTGGTTTGAAGCGTCATACGTATTTACAGTATTTGAAACAAGCGTCGCCCCTGTATAATTATCAACTGCAGTTACTAATCCTGCCGTATTATATGTTGTCACCTGCGAAGTCTGCAAAACTCCGGAGGCGTTATACATATCCTGTCTTGTCTGCTGGCCTGCCGCATTATACTGAAATATAACATACTGAATAAGATTATTGCTGCCGTCATAATAATCTGCCCTTGTCAAAAGGCCGCCGGATATTGTAGGATCTATCCTCTGTATAAGGTTTCCATCACTGTCGTACACGGACGATGCAGCAGTGTTTCCTATTGAATCATAACTTACGGTTGACGTGGTTGACACAGAACCCGCGCTGTCATATGAAGTGACTGTAGCCGCTGTCGGCGTCATGCCGCCCGAGCCATAAATAAATATTACTGATGCCTGACGAATCCCGGAGCTGTACATATCATAGGATTTCATCCTGTAATCACCGCCCGCAAATACCGGATCTTCTGTCGCTGTCGGGGATACGTGTTTCGTGCATGACGAAAAAGCAAACGCAAAAATAATTACCGTTAAAAGTAAAGAAAATATTTTTTTCATGTTTCCTCCCTTACATATTTTCTACACACCTTCACATTTAATAGCAGTTATAGCAAATCCAATCCAATTATTCTATAAATGTTCCATCCAGATAAAACAACCCGCCTATTACAATTACCTCGTATAAATAAAAAGAACCAACTGCTTAAAACCGGCGGTTCTTTCAAAGTTTAAATTTCAAAAAGCTTCGTATGTTATAACACTTCTCATAGTCATCATTGGTATTCCGGAAAGCGTCTGGGTTGTATTTATCTCTACCGGCAGATCCTGCGCGTTATAAGTGTAATATATATCCGAGTTTGATGACATACCCGCTAAAGACATAACGGAATGAACCTCGCTTTGATTACCTGCCGAATTATAGGCATATGACGTGGTTCCGATAACGGTATTTGTTTCATCATATAATGTAAACAGTATTACCTTACCCGCAGCGTTATAATCCATAATAGCATAAGAAAACAACGATCCATTGACATATGCTTCTTTCTTAATTAAAAGGTTGGAAGCATTATACGTATTGACATCCCTTTGAGACAGTACAGTGCCCGAATATTTTTCAACCGTAACTTCAAAACCTGCGGCATTATACGTTGTTACTTCCGAGCCCAAAAGTGTACCCGATCCGTCATAAAAATCCTTCCTTATAAGCTTATCCGCGGTATCATACTGATAAACTGCATATTCCAAAAGCACACCGCTCCCGTCGCGCACTTCCTGCCTTACAACTTTACCATCCACCAAATTAGAACTCATTGTTTGTATCAAATTGCCCGAATCATCAATTACCGACATACTTGAAGTATTTCCAAGGAAGTCAAATTCTACACTTGCCGTCATTGAAACCGAACCCGCACTATCAAACGCCATCTCAGATAGAGCGGTAGGAGTTGAACCACCCGCCTCATAAGTAAATATCATTGAAGCCTTAATAATACCCGAAGAATATACATCAATACTTTTAACTCTATAGCCGCTTCCCGTTGTATTTGTGGCCGTGGAAGTGGCTGTTGCAGATAATGTATTCGTCGAAGTATGTGTATGCGTCGGCGTATAAGAAGACGTAACAGAGCCTGTACTTGTGGCAGTCGCGGATGAGTCAGGTGAAAGTGTAATATTAAAGGTAGGCATACCCGTAAGTTCTGCTATTACCGGTTCTTCAACAGCAGCCGGAGACACATGTTTGGCGCAGGAAACAGCAATAAAAGATAAAATAATGATTAATAAAACCCATAAACAAACTGATTTTTTCATATTTCCTCCCATATTTATAATATGCCGCCCTCCCGGTTTATAAAATAATTATAGCAAGTTTAGTCCGGTTTTACTATCTGAATTTCTTCAAGAATTTCCCGGGGCAACTTGCAACATTTAATGCAACACCGTTAAAATTTCCCATGTTTCTCTTGTAACTTTTTGTCTTATTATGTCGTTTGCGGTT
>JAFGWA010000017.1 GCA_016937715.1 Candidatus Goldiibacteriota bacterium | reverse complement strand
AGCCATGTAAAGCAGACGGACGGATGCACAGAGGGACGGACGCACAGAGGGACAGAAGTAAAGGCAAACATAAAACCGTTACTAGTTGCAATAACCGCAACCTTCAGAGCGCACTATTTCACTTTATGAGATATGGGATATTAGTTTATGGGTTAGGTAATCTTTCGTCCCTCCAAATCACTCTGTCAGCAGTTCAACTTCCACCCTGTTTCCCTTTGCAGGAGCGGATTCTTTGATGGAAACATCCGCGTATTCTCCGTCACCATACCCAACAATAAATATATTTTCGGCAGGAATGCCTTTGCCTTCAGACAGATAGTCCGCAATCTGCCTTGCCCTGTCAATCGACATTTTAAGATTTCTGTCCGGATCATTGGAATCAACGGAGAAACCTTTTATGAATATGTTGTATCCCTGCGCGTACTGTTTTACCGCTTCTGCCGCCTGGTTTAAAGCGCTATATTCTTCAATTGGAATGGATGCGTCATTAGCCGGGAACTTTACCGCGGCAAGTATCAGTTTTATGCCTGTGGCCTTAAATTCCGGAAGATCTGCCTGCAGCAGGCTCTTCTGTTCCGACAGCACGCCGGATTTCTGTATAACTTTCACGTTCAGCCTGTAGCCCCTGCCGCCGGTAACAAACTGATTTTTACTGTTGGTGCCGTCCCATACAATGCTTTTAATGCCCGGTGGTTTATTGTTAAATTCCGCCATTACATTTCCCGCGCCGTCGGTTATATCCGCTGACCAGTTTAAAACCTCCTGTTCAGGGAATTTAACGTTAACCGTAACGCTGTCCCTGCCGGGTTTAAATATTACGTTTTGAGTGTTGACGCTGAATTTTATCTTTTCTGTGTTTATTATAAACCTTTCCGAAGCGTCATATTTATTTCCCGCAAGGTCTTCAAGGAAAAGCTGCGCCCTGTAGCCGCCGTCTTTGGCGTAATTTGAAAGCGCGTCTTTTCCGTTCCACATAAGCCTGGAAGTAAACCCTTCACCGGTTATCTTCTTTATAGTATGCCCGGCGTCATCTTTTATAAAAAACTGCCAGGATTTTATATCTGTATACTTTGATTCTATGCTTATAGACATCTCTTTTATCACTGTCATAGGCCCCGGCGCAAAAACCTTTGGTTCCAGATATAAATCAAATACGGGCGGAGTCTTGTCCACCGTTACCACCCTTGCCTTCTGCCAAAGCAGCGTTTCACCTGACATAATGGTCACACGCGCGGTATAATCTCCGTCATTTAATTCAATTGCCTCTTCATTAAGCCCGTTCCATTCCATTGACAGAGGCACGTTTCCCGTGTACTTTATTTTCCGCACAATTTCATTCATGGAATTAAATATTTCAAGCGTGGTCACAGTATTGCCCGGATCATAAGGCGCGTCTTTTATAACAAACTTTATAATGTCATTAACGCCGTTCTTGTCGGGAGAAATATATTTTGAGGAAATTGAAAGAGAAGCCTGCGCGTACGCGTCTTGCGGAACAGCGGCAGTTTTTTCTTCTGTCTTTGTTTCAGCAGTTATAGCGGACGGTTTCTCTTCTTTTTCTTTTTCTATTAAATCGCCAAAAAACCACGCCGCGTCTATTTTATGGGTTTCCCCGAACCCCCTCATATCCGGCAGAAAAACATAATCCACTTTAAATTCTTTCCTTGCGTATGATGCTCCAAAAGCAAGCGTAATACCCGGTTCATAAACAGATTCCCAGGCAAACCCGGCCCTGAAACCAAAATTACCCGCAACCTCATTTTTAAATGTCTTTTCGCCCCCAAGGTGCACCCCAAAGCCTTCATTGCCAGCAAGGCCTGAAATATATTTAAGGTCAAGCGATGCAAAAGCGGAATCATCAAAAAAATATGACGCGCCAAACCTTGCAAAATACGGAATCGTTTCCTTTACGCCGTTATTCCATTCAGCATTTGTATCCAGATCATTTATGACAAAGGCAAACCGCATTTTTTTCTCAAGGTACAAAGGTATATACATTACCCCGGCATTTAAACTTGGTACAAAAGCGCTTAAATCGTAGTCCGGCGCGGATATGTTTGTACCTTTAAAATTTATCCCAAGATAAAATTCCCTTGCTTTGTCAATTATCGCGGAGGCGGAAAGATAGAAAACGTTTTTTTGAAAAATTGAAGACACGTAAGATGTGCTTATATAAGCGGCGGAAAAACCTATATCCTGGGGTCCGGGATAAAAAACAGAAAAACCAAAATCAGACTGGGTATTTTTGAAAATTGAATGGTAAAAGATATTGGCGCTTGCAGTATCCAAAAGGGATAATCCCGCGGGGTTCCAGTAAAACGCCGAATAATCATCAGCCACCGCGGAAAAAGCGCCCGCAAGCCCTGAAGCGCGCACTCCGGGCGATTTAAGCATATCATCGCTGAATTCTGAAGCCTGCGTGAAACACGCCGCCGCAGCTATTAAAACTGAAATAAAAAGAATTTTTTTCAATTTTTCCCCTGTAATTTATTAACACATAAATACTGCCGTAAACCCCTTATTTTACGAAAATCGCGCTTCGCCGTGTTTAACGCGTATCCCTAAATAAAAGGTTTTTCTTTATCCTTCAAATACATTATAAATATATCATAAATAATACCCTGCAGCATAAATAAAAAAAATCCCGGCGCCCTTTCGGGAACCGGGATTCTTATCTTACAGTTTATTGCCTTTTTCAGGCAATTAACTATTAAAGTACTTTGTCTAAAAAAAAGCTACTATAGCACCTTATCTTTAAGATCTTTTGCTACCCTGAATTTTACAACTCTCTTTGCAGGTATCTTGATTTCCGCGCCTGTGGCCGGGTTTCTTCCCATTCTTGCTTTCCTGTTCTTTACGGCTAAAATTCCAAGCCCCTGAAGCTTAACCTTTTTTTCTTTCTTAAGGGTCTTGATAACCACTTCGTTAAACGCGTCAAGAACCGCGTTAACTTCTTTCTTGCTCTGCTTTGATTCTTCTGCAATTGCTGCGATCATCTGGCTTTTCGTCATGCTGCACTACCTCCTGATAATTTTGTGGTTCTTTTTATTGAATAATATCGTTTTTTTAAATTAAAAAGCCCAGCCAAGTTCATAATCAAAAGAAGGCAGAATTACGCCGCTGAAAGGCGGGTCCACATCAAAATTGGCATCCGGTGATGTAATTGACGCTGCAAAATTTTTCATTCCGCCCAAAGATATACCCATTTCAAAACCGCCTTCAAATACCCATCTGTAGCCTGCCTGAAGCCCAAGAAAATAAAGGGCGCCATTTGCCGTCTCACCATTTTCCGAATATGAGGCCACCCACGAATCAAACCTTGGCCCTACAAACCATCCAACCAGAGCTTTATTCTGCGGATGAAAGAAAATATCCGCTCCGTATCCCATAAGCCCCCAGCCTGCCTGGTTCATTCCCCAGTAAAAACCCCTTACCCTTACGCTTAAATTATCAATTATCTTTCTTTCATATCCCAGATTAAAAAACGCGCCAAGATATGGCCATACATTTACGCTTATTACATTGTCATACATCTGTTCTTCTGTTTTTTCAGCCATACATACAGTGGAAAATACCATAAGTAAAATCAGAACAATTGCTGCTGCTTTTTTTCCCATCTTGCCCTCCTTATTTTAATTGACTATTTTATAACACACTATAACAGGCAGGTCAACAAAAAAATCAATGTTTACGGGCTTTACAGCAAACACTGTTTATTATTTCTTAGGAAATAACGTATTTTTTATTTCAGATTCAGATGTACTGCTTTTTCTGTATTATAAACAGCGCGTCTTCGGCGAAAAAATTGGCAAAAAAAGATTTTCTGCGCATTCTTTTTCCGTTTTTAACAAGATAAATTTCCTTTAATATTTTTATTCCGTTCTTCGCGCAGAATTCCTTAAAGTCTTTAACTGTAAGGTGCCTGATGTTGGGCGTGTTATACCATTCATACGGAAGCTTTGACGTCTTGGGCATGACTCCCTTGAAAAACAGTCCGAATCTTATTGAATGGTGGGCAAAATTGGGAAAAGACACAATTGCTTTTGACCCTATACGCACAATGTGCTGCAAAACGCTGTCAGGGCGCTGTACCGCCTGCATTGTTTCTGTCATTATTACATAATCATATGATTTATCTTTATACTGTGAAAGCCCTTCGTCTATATCTTCCTGAATTACAGACACGCCTTTTTTCACGCAGTTCAATACGGCTTCCGTGCTGATATCAATACCCAGCCCGTAAATATCTTTTCTATCCATTAATAACTTTAAAAGGTCACCATTGCCGCACCCAAGGTCAAGCACCCTTGCCTTGTCTTCTATGACAGCGGAGATTTCCTCGTTTATCCTGTTTTCGTACGCCTGCCTGTCCATTGTAAGTTTTTTCAGCCTTTCCGAATCATATGTTTTTACTTCCACTCTTATTTTTTCATTCACTGCTATGTCCTTGAATGTAATAAGAAATTCTTTATTGCCTGTGACAAAATTTTATTTTCATTCATCGTCTTTTTTTCTAAAAGAAAAGCGTCATGGCCGTGCTTGCTGTCAATTTCTATGTAGGACACGTCTTTATTGTTCACCCTTAGCGCTTCCACTATTGCCTTTGACTGGGCAGGGGAAAAAAGCATGTCCGAAGTAAAAGAGATAAGAAGAAATTCCGCTTTGGTGCGTTTCATCGCCTGTTTTAATGAGCCGCCGCCCCACTTAACCGCGGCGTCATAGTAATCCATTGCTTTTGTTATATAAAGGTAGCTGTTGGCGTCAAACCTTTTTACAAATTTTTCTCCCTGATACGCAAGGTAGCTTTCTACCGCAAACTCCCTTTCAAAATCCTTGTCAAAAACGGTGGAACCCGTGGTACACGGCACTTCTTTTTCGTACCTGATTTTATAACTTAAGTTCTTTTCCCCGCTCTGAAGCCGGCGCTTGAATTTTTCCGCCATTCCTTCTTCGCTTAAATATGTAATGTGGCCTATCATCCTTGCTATGGCAAGCCCTTTTAATTTTTTATCACTGCCGTAATAGTCGCCGTTCTGCCATTCCGTGTCGGACTTTATGGCGTTTCTGCCCACTGTATCAAACGCGATTTCCTGGTCGGATAAAGCCGCGCATGAAGCAATTACTATCGCGCTTTTAGGTACATCCGGAAACTGCAGCGTCCATTCTATTGCCTGCATTCCGCCCATGGATCCGCCTATAACCGTGACAAGCTGGCTGATACCAAGAGAATCTAAAAGCGCCTTTTGCGCTTTTACCATATCAGATATTGTGACTATGGGAAATGACAAACCGTAAGGTTTGCCGGTTTTTTGGTTAATAGAAGACGGCCCTGTGGAGCCATAACAGCTGCCGATAACATTGGAGCACAGAACAAAATACTTGTTGGTGTCCATTGCCTTGCCGGGGCCCACCATAAGGTCCCACCAGCCGGGTTTGTTCTGCCCTTCAAGATAGCCTGCCACGTGCGCGTCACCGGACAGCGCGTGCAGGATTAAAATAGCATTTGTCTTATCTTTATTAAGTTCACCGTATGCTTCATAGGAAAGGGTTACAGGGCCAAGTTTCTGCCCGCTTTCAAGGATAAGTTCGTTGGGAGGCGCGCCGAATGTGAAAAACTGCGGTTTAACTACAGTTTGTATATTACCGGGGGGTTTTTCCATTTACCGCGCGACACTCTCCTTTACACGAATTTTTTTATTCTGTATTGATAATTTAACATATTCACGGAGGAATACAAGAAAAAATAATGAAATATTCAAATACATTTCCCGCTCTTATCACTGCCGCCTGCGCTTTATCAGTCCTGATTGCTTTATCTGACAAAATTACACACATATAAAATTTTGTCAGGATTTTTTTATCTTATACCCTCCGTTATTTTGTGATAACATAACCATATTATATGATAAGGAGAATTAAAGGATGAAAATACTGCTGCTTGTCTGCTGCGCGCCGGATGCCACTTACAGTACACTTGCGCTGCGCGAAGCCGGATACGAAGTTGTTACATATTTTTACAACCCCTGCATACACCCGCAGGAGGAGTATGACAAACGCCGCGGCGCCATGGCTCAGCTTGCGGAAAAAATGGCCATTGAAGATATAAAAGAAGTGCCTTATGACCCGGACAGGTTTTTTGAAGCGGTAAAAGGGTTTGAAAACGAACCCGAAGGGGGAAAACGCTGCGATATATGCTTTAAAATACGGCTTATGGAAGCCGCACGAAAATGCAGGGAACTTGGGCTTGAAATTTTCGCGTCTACCCTTACTATTTCGCCCCATAAAGATGCGGCGCTGATAAACAAGCTTGGACAGGATGCGGCCGCAAAACATGGCGTTAAATATTACGAATCTGATTTTAAAAAGAAAGATGGCTTTAAAAAATCCATCATGATGTCCAAAGAGTTCGGGCTTTACAGACAGAATTACTGCGGGTGTGAGTTTTCAACAAGGAAATAAACCCAAGCCCTGTAAGCCGGAGGGACGAATGCACAGAGGGACGGAAGTAAAGACAAACATAAAAACAAAATTCGTGTAAGTTATCGCAGGTTACACAACAGGGGTTGGGTGTGTTTTTTCAGTATGCGCCGCGCAAGTACAGTATGTATGCGGCAGAAGCGTTTAATGCTGCGCCGGCATACACGCATATACCGCGGGTTCCCGTTTGCCAATGAATTAACCTACCTGTTGAATTCAAGTTTGTTTGGATGCAAGATTACCAATTTGCGGCGCGTGCTGAAAAAACATACCCAAACCCTGTAAACCGGATGGACGGATGCACAGAGGGACAGAGGGATGGAAGTAAAAATCAATCTACTGCCGCGCCTTAAAAGGCGCGCCTACCACGACAGAAACAAACCATTTCAATAAAAACAAAACAAGGATTTGGTGTGTTTTAATCAGGAGTAATAAAACAAGTTTTTAAATTTTGAATTTTTCCATCTGGGAAGAGAGTATTGAAATGGTTTCAGACATCTTTGAAGCGGTTTCTGCCACCTGCTGGGCGTGGCCAACCTGTTCTTCCGCGGCTGATGACACCTGTTCTGATGAGGCGGAAGCTTCCTGCGTTGCCGCTGCCACCTGTTCCATCTGCATGAAAACATCTTCAATTGATTTTGTAATATCGCCGAACATTCTGTCCACGTTTTCCATAAGTTCCATGCCTTCATTGGCGGTCTTGTTTGTCTCTTCTGTTATGCTGGCAGCGTGTTCTGAAAACTGAAGAATTTCTTTTAAAATTTTGGTAACTTCCTTTGTGGACTTGGCGGAATCATCCGCAAGTTTACCCACTTCTGTGGCTACAACGGCAAAACCGCGGCCTGCCTGCCCCGCGCGCGCCGCTTCTATAGCCGCGTTTAAAGAAAGCAGGTTGGTCTGTGATGTAATTTCCTGAATAACCTTTACAATATCGCCTATTTTAGAAGCGCGCTCCCCAAGCTGGCGGATTATATTGGAATCTTTTTCCACGGAATCTTTCATGGATTTCATTTTATCAGAAAGGCCGCTGACCATTTCATTGCCGCTCTTGGACATTTCACTGGTATTCTTGGCAGATTCCGCCACAGTCTGCGCTGTTTCCGCTATTACCTGATTGGCGCCGGAAATCTGATTCATTGTTTCCGTAACCTGTTCCGTGGCATTTCTTGAATCTTCTGAAACCCTTGCAAGTTCCTGTGATGATTCACTTAAAAAATTTGATGTTGATTTGATATCATTAAGAAGGTTTTCTATGCTTTCAACCATTTTTTTAAAGGAGATTCCAAGCTGGTCTTCTTTTGAACGCATAAAGACATCCGTATTAAGGTTGCCTTCCGCGATCTGTTTGGCGCAGTAAGTCATCTTTTTTTCGGCCTGAATAAGAATGTTTGTCTTCTTGCCAAGTTCATTCATCATTTCGTCGCCGGTCTTTTCATTTGCGGCAACGCTTAAATTGCCTTTTGACAGGGCGTCAATCACCTGAAAATAATCGCCCAGGCCTATTGACTGATTAAGGATAATGTTATGAAGTTTTTTGTTTTCAGCAAACAGTTTGCGCAGTTCCAGCCCTATAAAGCCGGCAAGGGCAAATATTGCAAACGCAAGCAGGATAAAAACGGCGGGCCCCGCGCTTATTTTTTCAAGCCACTGCATTAATCCTATAATGGCGGCTATAAAAAGCAAAACTGCCGCAGCGCCGAAAAAAACCGTGATTTTCTGTTCTCTGTTCAGTTTGACCACTTATTTACGCCTTTCATGACTTTTTTATTTAAGGCAGTTATGGCCTTTGTTATTTCTTATAATAACATATAATATTTGAATTATCTGCCTGTTTTTTATATGGGCGACCCTATCACAATTATCCCTATAATAATGAAAACAGCGGCGCCTAATACCGGAAGAATGTCTTCTATAATATGGCCGGCCTTTTTAAACTTTTCTCCCACTGCCCTTTCCCTTACAAACCATACCGCCAGCGAAACCGCGGTGGTGGCAAGCGCCATTCCTGTCATAAAAATCAGCATAAACCAGACAGCTTGTTTTATAAGCCCCAGAGCTATAGCAGTGACAATAATTCCGCTTGTAACCGGGCAGGGTATTATTCCGGCGTTAAAAGCAATCAGAAAAGGATTCCCGTCTTTTTCAAGGTCGTGGTCATGGCAGTGGGCGCACACATGCTTTATCTTTGCGATAATAAAACTGTAAAGCATATAAGCGCCTATGCTTATTGTAATTCCGCCGGCGACAAACTTCATAATTTCATTTAATCTTTCAACAGGCACTGTGGTTTTTAAAAGAAGCCACGTGCCAAAAACAACAACAGAAGCGGATAAAGCATGAAAAACAGCTGTCATAAAAGAAGCAATTAAAACATTTGAAAATTTTCTTTTAGAAGCAACCACCCACGCCTGAACTATTATCCCGCCATGCGCCATCCCCACCCCGTGAAGCAGTCCGTAAATAAACAGGATGGAAGCAACCCCCCAGAACGCGCCGGGGCTGCCGTCTTTTAAGGCCTCTATAGCTTCGTGTATCGCGCCAAGTTTGCCTTCGTGGTCATGCCCGTCTTCCGCAAACAAGGGAACTGACGCAATAAATAAAAATATCTGAAAAACAAATAATTGTATTTTTTTCATGCCTTTATTTTGCCCCAAATCCCGCAAAAAATCAAATGGTATGTATTAAATACCGAGGGACGGAAAAAAATCAAACATAAAAGAAACAGCAAAATACAATTCGATTAAGTTACCACATATTCTATTACAGGGGTTGGGTGTGTTTTTTCAGTATGCGCCGCGTAAGTATAGTGTGTTCGCGGCAGTGGCGGTTTAATGCTGCGCCGGCATACACGCATATGCCGCGGGTTCACGGCTGCCAATAAATTAACTTATCTGTTGATTTCAAGTCTGTTTGAATGCAAGGACACCAATTTGCGGCGCGTGCTGAAAAAACACCCCCAACCCCTGTAAATATAAAACTTGGATGCTTGATAAAATCTTTTATCCACTTATGCTTATATTCTTACAGCTTAATTTGCTTTTACATCCATGCCCTGCGGCTTTTATCCGTAATTCATCCTATATATTTTTTTACCATTTCAAGCACACATTCAGAGTCTTTAATCATTTTTTCAGCTTCTTTTGGTTTCATAATTCTTTCTTCATATTCCGCCATATTTTTCATCTTAATAACTTTCATGGCTTTTGAACCTATTGTTTCCAGATCTTCTTTTTTTATCGTATTAATACCATATATAAATTTTACTCCGTCTTCGTGATTATACCCTGCATGCCTTTTTCGCATATGGTTTACACATAACGCATCCAACGCGGATATGCAGCAATGAACAGCGCTTATTGGAGCGGACATTATTTCGTTATTATCGAAGGCCCTTTTCGCGTTTTTAAGGCATTCTTCGGAACGCCTTAAAAAATTAATGTATAAATGTTTATCAACCTGCCTGAACTTGTACTTTTCCATCTCTATCCCCTCTGTTTTTACGAGTTTATATTATTTTAATTCCTTTTTCAGCCTCTTTTATGACATTCAGTTTTTTTTTCATTTTATACTCATCAGATGAAATTATATATGTCACCAGTGTATTTCCAAAAGACCGCGAGATATATATTTCAAGATTATTTAAAATATTTTCAAGTTTTTGTATGTCTTTTTTTGTCCGTGTCACAACAAAAAGATCTATATCGCTTTCCGGCTTGGATTTCCCCGAAGAAACAGAACCATAAATATAAGCCTTTTCAATAAGTTTTACCGGAAGCTTTTCTTTAAATATATCCTTCAGATATTCAACCGGGTTTTTAATGCTTTCAAACGCCGAATAAACACGCTTTAACATTTTAACCGCGTAACTGTCTTCGTTTACACGGAAGAAATTTACATTTCCAGCCCTGCGGTGGTACATGGCATTCATAGCACAGTAATTATTTAATATCCTGCTGACAGTCATAACCGGCAATTCTGCCTGGCGTGCAAGTTCCCCCGCTGTAACTTCTGTTTTTTGCCCCATTATCAGGCTGAAAAGTTTCAGTTTAACCCTGGAATTTATCAGTTCATAAGGCATTGTATTCAGGTTCATAACCACTCCTTTAACATTTATGTTATAAGTATAACAAAAATGTTAAGTGTGTCAATTACTTTTCAGCCTGATTTTCTGCCGGGAGAATTTTCGACAGCCAATTATCTTGTATCTGTAAATATGGCGGTTCAAACCCTTGAACGCTTTGTAAAATTTTTTAGTCCGCTTATAATTATCCGTTTACAGTTTAATTTGATATTAATTAAAACAAACTGCCGCGGGCTAAAGACCCTCGTCTACCAATACAAAATTAAAAAGTTTCAATCAAGATAATAAAACAGGGATTAGGTATGTTTTTTCAGTATGTGGTGTCCGGTTTTAAACGTCCCTCCGTGCATCCGTCCCTCTGTCCCTCAGCCTTTTTTTCCTTCCGCCCATTCGTACACTACCGGTATTACAACAAGGGTCAGAAAAGTGGAGGTGATAAGCCCGCCGATTACAGCAATGGGCATGGACTGTGTCCTAAGCACGCTTTCGCCGAATCCAAGCGCAAGCGGAAGCATTCCGAATATCATGGCAAACGTGGTCATTAAAATAGGGCGCAGCCTTATCGGGCCGGCATGTAATAAAGCCTCGCGCGCGGACATTCCTTCTTCGCGCATCTTGTTAGTGAAATCTATAAGCAATATCCCGTTCTTTGCCACAAGCCCAAGCACCATTAAGAAACCTATCATAGCCATTATGTCCAGCTGCTGCCCGGTGATAAGCAGCGCCAGGAAAGAACCAATTATGGCAAGCGGCACGGAAAGCATAAGTATTAAAGGCTGCGTAAGCGAATTATAAAGTGACGCAAGTATCATATACATAAACAGAAGCGCAAGCAGCATTGCCTTTGCCATCTGCGTTACTGTGTCTGTCATCTGCGTGGCCTGTCCGCCAAAAGAATAATCGTACCCTTCGGGGATATGCACTTCTTTTTTTATTCTTTCATTTAAGTCCCTTACAACGTCGCCAAGGGCAAACCCTTCCGCGATTCCGGCTGTCACTTTAATTATCCTTTTTTTATCTTCCCTTTTTATTTCAACAGGGCCGGACCCGGATTCAAAACGCGCTATCGCGGATAAAGGAATCTTATCGCCTTTTGAATTGGTCAGCATTATGTCTTTCAGCGAATTTAAATCTGTCTTATCTTCCTGCGCCATCTGCATTATTATTCCGTATTCTTTGTCTCCTTTCCTGTAGCGCGAAACTTCTTTGCCGTTTATCAGGATATTTAAAAGCATCCCTGTTTCATAAGTGGAAAAACCAAGTTTTGCCGCCTTAACCCTGTCTATCATAATACTTATTTCCGGCATTCCGGGCCTGGAAGAAGTATTGGGTCCGGACGCACCCGGTGTTTCCAAAGCCGCTTTTTTAATTTCCATTGCTATCTGTTCAAGTATTTTTGACTCTTCACCCGTGATGTTTATAGTTATCGGAAAAGTGTCGCCGCCTCCCGATACCACCGTAGCCGCGCCGCTGTCTTCATTTGTAAGAGTAAGGCCGGGGCCGAAATTATCATTTATGTATTTCATTACTTCAGCGGTTACCACTGTTGTAGGCCTTCCTTTTTTATTAAACCCGCAGAAAATCCTGCCCCTGTTATTTTCACCATATCCGGCCACTGTATAATAATGTTCTATATCCTTTATTGTTTTTAAATACGCCTCTATCTGAAGCAGTTTTTTGTCCACCACATCAATTGTGGTGCCGGGCTGCATTTCCATTGTTAATTCCATTTCCCTGTAATCAGAATTCGGAAGAAAACTCATTCCTATAAACATCGCGGCTCCTATGCTCGCGCCGATAAGGCCGGTTACGGAAATAATAACTGTTTTTTTATGGTCAAGGCACCATTCCAGCACGTCTTTATAAACTTCCTTAAAACTGTCATAATAAAAATTGAATTTCTGATGCATTTTATTAAAAATATTTTTCTTTTTATCCGGGTCTTCTTTTTTCCACCAGTACGCTGAAAGCATGGGGGCCGTGGTAAAAGCATCCACCAGCGATATTGCCAGCGCGAAAGTTATGGTAAGGCCGAACTGCTTGAAAAACTGCCCCACTATGCCTTCAAGAAATGAAATGGGAATGAACACGGCAAGTATGGAAGCTGTGGTGGCAATGACAGCAAGCGCCACTTCGTTGGTGCCTTTAACAGCCGCCTCTTTTGGCGACAGCCCTTTTTCCAGATACCTGAAAATATTTTCTCGCACAACTATTGAATCGTCTATCAGAAGCCCTATTGAAAGCGATAAAGCCAGAAGCACCATCATGTTTATCGTGAAGCCTGACGCGTTTATAAAAAAGAAAGCTCCCAAAAGCGAATTAGGAAGGGCGATTGCGGTAATCATGGTGGAGCGGAAACTGCCAAGAAAAAGCCAGACTATTATAATCGCGCACAGCGCGCCAAGGCCTATGTCTTCCTGAAGCCCTTTTATGCTTTCTTCAATGTGCAGCGTGGGGTCTCTGAAAATACTTAAGGTTACTCCCTGCGGAAGTTTTTTCTGTATTGCTTTCATCTTTTTCTTTACGGCTTTTGATATGGCCACGGTGTTTTCGCCGCTTTGTTTATAAACACCAAAAATTATGGCGTTTTCCCCGTTAACACGGGACCTTGCGGTTTCTTTTTCAAGCCCAAAATTAACCTTAGCAACGTCTTTTAACCTTATGGTTTCGCCTGAAAAAATTTTTATCGGCACATTTTCAATGTCGCTTATTGATTCGAATTTTCCCTTAACCCTTACGGCTGTAATTCTTCCGGGTTTTTCTATATTACCCGCCGGATAATTTAAATTTTCTTTTCCAATAGCTTCCATAACCTGCGCGAAAGACACCATGCGCGCGGCCAGCGCGCTTTTATTTACCGTCACGTTTACCGCCCTGTCGCGGCCGCCCCACAGGTCAATTTTTCCGACGCCTTTTGATTTTTCAATTTCAGGTTTTATATCGTCATCAATTATTTCTTTCAGAGAGGCAAGGTCCTTTTTTCCTTTTACTGACATTACAAGCACGGGAATCCATTCAGCGGAAGAAAACCTTACAACCGACGGTTCGTCCGCGTCATCCGGAAGTTCCCACTTTGCCTTGTTAACAGCATCGCGGACTTTTGTTTCCGCGTATTTAATGTCAGTTCCAAGGGAAAAACGCGCTGTGACAGAAGATACGTTTTCACTTGAACCGGAAGAAAGCGATTCCAACCCTTCAACCACGGCAATGGCATCTTCTATAGGCCTGCTTACAAGATTTTCAATTTCTTCGGCTGACGCGCCTTCATAAACCGTAACCACAGACAGCGTCGGGTATTCCACATCGGGAAGCATATCCACGCCCATGGAAGTATATCCCAGCGCGCCAAGTACAAGTATAGATACTACTATCATTATGACAAATATCGGCCTTTTTATTGCAAGTTCTGCTATGTTCATTTATTCTCCAGTTTTAAAAAATAAACCAATAAACTTTTATCCCATATCACATAAATTATAAAACAGGATGGTTAGATGCACAGATGTTCGGATGGTCGGCAAAAACTTTTATTTCGCTTCTGCTTAATTGCTTATAGCTTAATCTGTGCTGACTTTTTTATCCTTCCAACCTTCCGTGCATCTGTCCCTCTGTCCCTCATTCTTTTATCTTTATAAGATTTCCTTCATTTAATTTAAAATTGCCTTCGGTTATCACAATATCGCCTTCCTTAATGCCTTCCGTTATTTCAATATTATCACCTTCAATGTATCCTGTTTTTACATCCGCCATTTTCGCGCGGCCGTTGTCATTGATATAAATGTATGACCGGCTTTCCCCAAGCAGCACCGCGTTTTCCGGAAGCATTATCCCCTGCCTGTGCTGCCCGTAAATTGTCACATTAACGGACATACCGGGCTTTATCTGCCTTTCAGGATTATCCGCTCTTATAATTATTGTCCCTGCCATTGTGTCCTTATCTATAAACGGGGTGACAGATGATACACTGCCTTGTAATATTTTCTTCTCTCCGTAAGCTGCGGAAATTTCCGCTGTCTGCCCGGCTTTTACTTTTATCATATCTTCTTCCCCAATGCTTAATACCACTTTTATTTTGTCCGGATTTGCAATCTCTGCCACAGGGTACTGCGGCGTCACAAACGCGCCTTTATCCGTGACATATATTTTTGTCACTATCCCCGCTGCCGGCGCCATTACATTAGCAAGCTGATAGTCCATGCCCACAATATCCCTGTTTATGTAAATTATCGTATCATCTTTGTTTACAAAGCTGCCCTCTGACACTGCATTACGTTCAAACTTTCCCGGTACCTGAGAATATACTTTTATCTGCGGGTTGCCTTCGGCAATGCCGCTTATGCTTATACTTTCCCTAATATCAGTCCTTACCGCTTTAACCGCCTTTACGTCATAAACCGTTTCTGACAGTTTTTCACCCGCGCGGGTTACTTTTTTAATTATCTGAAAAAGTATTATCGCGCCAAGCACGGCTATTATTATCAACGCCCATCTTTTTGCTTTTGAATGCATATTTCCTCCGCCTATAATTTTTTCAGCAACCCCTGAATTTTTTTAAGCAGCTCCATGGCATTTTGCCTTTCACGGCCGCTTATCATTGAAAAAAACATCCCAAGATACCCAAGATTTATATCTCTTGTTTTTTTCATTATTTTTTTTCCTCGTTCGGATAACTCCACAAAAACTTTTCTTTTGTCCTTCTTGTCCCTTTTCTTTTCAACATACCCAAGTTTTTCCAGGCGGGCTATACTTTCTGTCATGCTTGGCATTTTTATACCCGCGGCTTTCGCAAGCTCCCCCATTGTTTTTCTGCCGGAATCAAACAGCAGCTGAAGGGTAAAAGTCTGCCCAAGGTTTAACTGTTTAATTTCCCCTTTAAATATGCTTATTTTACGGCTTTTTCTTATCCTGTCGCTTATATCCACAAGCATATCAAAAGCCTTTTGCGCGTCTTTGTTCACGGCATCTCCATAAATTATTTAGGTCTGCCTAATATTTAGGCAGACCTAAGTATATATATCAAAGTATAAAAAGTCAACAGATAACAACATAATTTCTTGCAGGCGGATTGAAATTTTATTTCAATACTTCTTATCTTCTTTTAATGTGGAATCATCCCAGAATGAATACTCAAAAATACTGGCAATATCTAAATCACCGTTTAAATCAAGTTGTTCCGAACGTTCTAAACGCCCTTCTGTATCATAATAATAATTAGTTTGACATGAAATGTCTTTCAACATTCCAAAAAACACACTAATTGAATTTATCAGTCTGTTACCATCATACTTTTCCACGTCGCGAACACTCATCCTGTCATGTATTAAATTTTTTTCAATGTAGACAAAATTATCTTTTTTAAATTTTTCTATTGTACAATACTCTGACAAAACAGAATTCCCATTACTGTCAATTGTATATTCCTCTTCTTTATACTCCGAAAAAAAGCTTTTTATCGTATTGCCTTGATTATCAGCACGGGATTGTTCTTTTATTTTTCCTTTTTTGTCATATATAGTTATAAGGGTCTCAATAACCTCTCCGGCTTCATCTTTTTTGATGGTTGTTTTCATTAAACTGTCTTTTTCCTCTGTCATTTCATAATAAAAAGTACCTTCCCTGTCCTTTGATTTGTATATATTACCGTCAGCATCAAAATATTTTTCATACCAGAAATCCGGAGAAAAATTTACGATTTCAATTCTTTTTATCCCGTTTGAATCAAAATATTCTTCTTTATAACCGGATTTTGCATTAAAATTAATTTTATTATTTGATGAATGATATGATGTTTCTTTGACACAAGTTGACTTATATTTAACTTCTGTATTCGTCGCAAAAACACAGATACTAAAAAACGTAAAAAAACTTACTATTAAAACTTTTTTCATTAATTCCTCTTTTGAATCAAACTATTAAAAACCCTTATATACAACAGTTAAAATATATTTCTAAAACGCCTCAAACGCGTAGAAGATAAACGCAAGGCCGTCGCGGCCGTAGCCTAAGTCAATCCTTAAATTGGCGCGTTCTTCCGGCACAAGGCCTATCCTTACACCCGCGCCGCCCGCGAACTTAACGTTCATATCAGCGGGAGAATCCCGATACACATCTCCTGCTCCGGCAAACACGGCAAAACCCACACGCTCCCACGGCATTATCCTGTATTCGGCCTGCACAAAGCTCATGCATTTATCGCGGTACCTGCCGTAAAAATACCCGCGCATTTTATGATCGCCGCCAAACTGCTCCATAAGCTGAAAAGGCGGATTTCCCGATATTATTCCAGTAAAAAATTCCGCGGCAATTGACTGATTATCCGCAATTTTAAAATACTGCCTGTAATCAAAATCCATTTTTAAAAACCTGTTTTCTTCCTCGGCGCCAAACCCGTAATAGTCACAGTATAAAGAAGAATAAATCCCGTCCATGGCATACAGCGAATTATCCCTGGAATCATAAGAGAGAACAACACCCTGCGAAAAAAATGACCCGCCCCTGCTGCCGTAAAAAATATTATTATCTATAAAGCCTCCTTTTTCCGCTTCAAGAAGGACAAAACTGTCAAATGCCAGCCTTACCCCGCCGTAAAGAACTCCGGCGATTTTTTTATGAAACTCACCCTTAAACTTTAACATCTGAAATGTAACTTTCTCCGCGTCTTCATCGCCTGTGCTGTTTCCTGTCCCGTAAAAAGTATCAGGGTATTTCTTATAAAAAGAGTTGTGGTACAGCTTGTATTCATTATTATCCCAGTAATGCCACCCTTCTTCTTCAACAGATACCTGATTTTTTAAGCTGTACGAAAGGTACAACTGTATGTTGGACGAGAAAGTATCCGGTTTTTTATTGTAAAAATACGCCCCTGTTATTATCCCTTTTAAACTTGTTTCTTCGGAGTATAAAGGCAGCGGAAGAATAAGCCAGGAATCTTCGTATTTTTTAGTGTCGTCCTCCGCGGCAAAAACAAAAGACGCTGTTATAAGCATAACCACAATAATTAAAAATTTTTTCATAACACCCTCCTGCTTATTGTTTTAATCCTGTTCAAGGTATTCCGCAAATTCATCCGAAGTCATTGATTTGAAGTGATTGTCTATGGCGTACTTAATAAGCCTGTTGTCGCTGGAAATAACCATATGGTCTTTTGCCTTGCCTGTCCTGTTTCTTATCATCTCTTCTATTATATCATCGGCAGATTCCCCGGGCCCGGAAAAAACAGCTTTTATATCGCCGAATCTTTGATGCCCGCGGTGGTTGGAAATTGAACGCGACGCGTCAAACACAACCGTCACTTCATTTGGATTTAACGCAAGAAATTCCTTTATCATATCCATCATCTCTTCACGTTTCTGTTCAAGGGTAACCCCCTTGAACCGCACCCTGTACATTAAATTGTACCCGTCAATAATAATTTTCATGTATCCCTGCCTTTTTAATAAAAATTAACCCGTATCCCTCTATCCCATATACAAAAAACCGAGATCTGTTTCGCTTCTGCTTAATTGCTTAATTGAATTTTATTTAAAATCAACTGCCGCACCCTGAAAGGGTGCGCCTACCAAACCTAAACCAAACTAACGAGCCGCTATACTTTATATTTCTCCGCTTCTTCCCTGTTTATCGGTTTTACTTTTATAACCCTTTCATTATTATCCTTAATAATTTTGACAGCTACTTCGTCTTTATCCATTAACTTTGTATAACCGGCGGAAAACGCGGCTATATCTCTTATTGTCTCTTCATCAGGGCTGTCAAAAGTAAGGACAAGCGGGCCGGGAATATCCATTACTTCAAATACCATTGCCCCTTCTTTTACCTGTTCCAATTTTTCATTATCCGCGTTGTGCCTTCCTATAATAAACTTTATGCCGTTTTTTCTGAAATGCCTTCCGGCGGATAGCAGAAACATATCCCGCTCCGTTATCTCTTTTTCTTTATTGTGCTGTATAAGGTCATTTAATCTTGCCGCGTAATGTTCATCGGTTAAAAGGCATCCGCCGCCCGGCGTTTCCATAACATCCGTAATTCCAAACTCAACAGCAAGCTTAATCTGCTGCTGCCTGTTTCTTCCTTCTATATCTAAAAGCTGTTCCCTGTCCACCCAGCCAAGTTTTTCCGGTTCTGTGGGTTCCATTAATTTTGCGGACAGCGGACGCAGTAAATACCCTTCAAGCCCGGATTCGTTTTTTATCATATTAATTGAATGTGAATTCTGTGTCATAGGGCGCTGCCCCAGCACTTCTCCAGTTATTACAAACCCGGCTCCAAGTTCCTGCATCATCTCTTTTGCTTTACGCATCATTATTATTTTGCAATCTATGCACGGGTTCATATTTTTGCCGTAGCCGTGAGGGGGATTTTTAACCATGTTAAGAAAATCTTTTGTAATATCAACAACCAAAACTTTCATTCCCGCGGGAAGCGGCTTATTATATTTTAATTCCCCGTTTTCCCTGATATATTTTTTAAAAAATACGCCTATATTGAAATTAACGGGTATGACTTTTATCCCCTGTTTTTCAAGCAGTTTTACGGCAATCATGCTGTCAAGACCGCCCGAAAAAAGCGCGATACATGTTTTTTCTTTCATCAGATTTTCCTTTTTGATACAAATGGTTTTTTCGGTTTTATATTTTGATTATTACTTTTTTATCTAATCTGTATTTATAGGCTATGGCTTATAATCAGCGAATAGCTTGATATCCCATAAACCATAAATAGAACTTAGGGGTATTTGTGTATTTATCTTCAGCCTAGCATCCGACCATCTGTGCATCCGTCCCTCTTTACTTCATAACCGCCATTTTGCCAAAGACGTATTTTTTCTCGTCCCCGTTAACGGCATCTATCTTATAAATATAAACTCCGGATGACACACGTTCACCCGCGTCATTTAAGCCGTCCCACAATGTTTTATTTACTCCCTTGACACCGTTTATACCGTCTATCTTTCTTATCGTCTCACCGGATATTGTAAAAATTTTAATTGTGACATCCGCGCGCACTGACAGATGAAAAACAATTATTGCCTCTCCATCGGTCGGATTTGGATATGTTACGTCTTTTTTAAGTTCAAGGTCGGGCACAATTGCCGAAAGCGTTGTCTGGTTTGAAACAAAAGCGGAAGACGCGGCGTCGCAGTTGGAAAGCGCGGTATTATAAAATTTTTCATTTTTATTAATTGAATCATCAAGCATCGCAGTGAACGAATAATCAATATAACTGCCCATAGGTATGGTTCCCGTGCTGAAAGACACAACCCTGTTTACCGCGTCATAAGTACCGCCCGCTATATAAGTGTGTTTTGGCGGCAGAGTATCCCAGATAATTACATTATCAGCGGCAATAAGCCCTGTAACATTGGAAGCCCTTATTGTATAGGTTATTGTATCGCCTGTGGCCGCGCTTGACGGCGCGACTGATTTGGACATTACAAGAACCGGAAGAATTGGCGTGGGAGTCATTGTGGGCGTTGCCGTAACTGTAATTGTGGGCGTAACTGTAATTGTAATTGTGGAAGTGGGGGTAATAGTCGGCGTAATTGAAGGCGTACCGCACGGTATGTCATACATAACGCTGTTTGAATTTACTATAGGATTAAAATCATTCGCTTTTATCGCGCCTGTATTTGTTATCTGGCCGCATGAATTAATAACCCCGCTCCATATTAGGATGTCTGCTTTATCCGTCTGAAGCCCCGGGTATAACCAGCTTACAACACCTGAAACCGGATCATAAACCGCCGCGTCGTGAACGCCTGCAAGCGCGCCTGTTCCATCAATATATGTAATTTCCGCCGGCACGGTATCAAATATAACAGCGCCGGATGCTATCGGATTTCCGTTTATCACTTTTAAATTATCATAATAATTGTAATTGTCCGGATGCCCCTGAAAACCCACATATCCGCACGCAGGTATCTGTGTGTAAGTAGCGTTTGCGGTATCAGTAACGGCAATCATCCATGCCGCAGGTTCGGGTTCTCCCTTAGCCCATGCTTTTGCCCAAATCCCTGTTGAATAGCCTGACAGGCTGTTTACCTGAACTTTAACCGTGTACCACCTGCTGTCGCTTACTGACAGCGCGTTGCTGCACCATGTGACAGGGCAATATGGCAACGCAACTCCCGGATTTGTTTTCTGAAGATAAAGGTCTCCCGGAAGATGGTCTCCGGAAACTCCGATACCGTACGCAAGAGCCGGATTTGTATTGCTGTGCCTGAATGATATTAATCCGTCTTCATTTCCTCCTGGTCCCACATAAATATCGCCCTGTACAATACCATCGCAAAAATCCACAGGAGTGTCCCTTAAATACTGCGGATAAGAAGACTGCAATGGAGAATACAAATATCCGCTTCCTGCGCCGTCACTCATCCAGCTCCATGACCCGCCGATATTATGATATCCGGTTATAGGATTTGTGTCAAAAGAATCATAAAAATTAAGACTGTAACCTGTTAAAGAAACGCTAAGGGTATAAGTTACAGTATCTCCCATCTGTGCTGTAACGGGTTGCTGGCTTTTTATAAAAGCAAAAGGCCTTATAACCGTCACAGTTGTGTCGTTGCTTATACCGTTTGTAACCGCACTAAAAGTGTCTGTCAGCGCCCATTCAGCGGAATTGTTGATTGTCGCGCCGGGAGCCAAAGCCGCGTCCACATTTACAAGAAACCATACAATATCTGATTTTCTTTTTCCCGTAGCAGGAAGAGTCCATGATAATGATGAACCTGCGGCAGTTCCGCTGTTTGTGCCTCCCGGGCTTATCTGCAAAAGAGTGCAGTTTGGAGGAACCATATCGGTAATTACAAGGCTGTTTGAATTTACATAACTGTAATTAAGCGTGTATAAAACATTTCCCCCCGGAATTACAGTTGTTGCTTCCGCAGTTTTTGTCAAAGAAGCGGATGCGGGCGGAAGCGGAACCGTAAAACTTACTGAATCCGAACTGTCCATGCTGTCATACCTTACATCGTATGCCCTTCCTGCGGCTATAACATAAATTGTATCCCCCGGTTCAAGGCTGCCTGGGACTGTAAGATTCCATGTTAAAGTCTGGCAATAAGCGGCTGACTGCTGCGCAACCTGATATCCGCCGCCTGTCGCATTTGAAGGATTATTAATACCTGCGCTGCTTACAAGATAAACCTGACCGGGTGAATCATCCGGGCGCAAAGTGCTTGTGTTAGTAAAGGCAAGAATAAAATTAGCCGCTTCATAAGCGTTGGCGCAATAATAAAGCGTAACCACAACCGGATCGCCCGGCGCCGGATTTGCGGGTGTCATTGTAATATCAATCCCGGTAATTGCGGCGGATAATGGAAGTGATAATAATAATGAAAGAACAGAAGTTAATAATGCTTTTTTCATCTTCGTCTCCCTGAATGCAGGTTTATTGATATATTTTAAATTATATGCCATGTAATCGCTATTTTCAATACATATTATTTCTGCTATACTTTATTCATGATACCTACAATAACTATAGGAAACTTACAGTTTGATTCATATCTTTTGTTTATTATCATTGCATCTATGTCAGGTTTTGTGTTTTATTTTTCAGGGCTGACCGAAACAAAAAAAGAAAAAAACATTACACACGCTTATGTGCTTTTTTTTGCCGCCGCTTTTATAACAGGCGCGGTTTTTATTCCAAAAATTTTCGGCATTCATGGCGCCTCTTTTTCCGCCGGTATTTTTCTGGCCGTTCTTGTTTCAATACCTGCAGTTAAAAAATACAGCACGGATTTATTTCACGCTTCTGACAGTTCTGTGGCAGCAGCCGCGCTTGGGCTTTCAATTGCCAAAATAGGTTGCCTTTTTAAAGGGTGCTGTTACGGCATTCCGGCTGACCCGCAGAAAACCTTTACAATTTTCTATCCCCAAACATCAGCGGCTTTTGAAAAATTTTCCGGCGCCCCCCTTTTACCCTCCCAAATATACCAGTCACTGGCATTTTTTATTATATTTATTGTCCTTATTAAATTTACTAAAACAATACCATATTACAAAACAGCGGTTTTTCTGATATTGTCCTGCGTTTTAAACTCGCTTATTTTATTCACCAGGCCTGTTTCCGGCGCGGAACTGTGGCTTTTTTTAACTTTAAATTTAATAACCTGCCTTTCAGCCGTTATAATGCTTATAATAGGAAAGCATTTAAAACCAAAAATCTGACTAAATACTTGACATAAGTTCTATTTATATATATAATTACTATGGATTTAACTCCGCAAAGGAAGTGGTTATATGAAGCTTTTTAGAGATTCTAAAGGCCTCACATTTATAGAAGTAATTATTGCTTCCTTTGTAATTGTCTTTTTAGTAATGGGTTCTTTAAACCTTATCACAAGGGTTTACAATGATATTTTTGCCTCCCGCGTAAAAACCTATGCTTTTAACATTGCGGCAGAAAATATTGAAAATATAAAAAGTTACAATTTCGGTTCGCTTAAACTTACACCGGATAATTTACTTCCTTACCCTCTTACAAAACTGGAAAGTGATTCCAACCCCTGGGGAAACCCGGCTGACCCGTCCAATATTCTTCCGGTAGGCGGAATACAAATGAAAGTTTATAAAATAGTTCAGAACGCGGAAGAAGACGACGAAGGCAATATTGTGGGCCGCACACAGGCAGACCTTCCGTTATCAAACCTGAAAAAAATTAGAGTTATAATCGCCTATCAGGTGAAAAGCGCTTCGGGCGGATTTATGGACAGGACTACAGAACTGGAAACATTTGTTTCAAATCCCGAAAGTCAGATGTCAGGCGCCACCATAAGAGGAAGAGTTTTAAGAAAAGAACGTAACTGTGGAAACTGTAATCCGGCGCCTCCCGGCCACGCCACAAAAAGTTATGTCCACGTTGAAGGCTTTCCACAGTATTCCGTTAAAGTGGGGACAGAAGCCACCACACCACAGGAACGCGGATACTACACAATTTATAACGTACTGCCGGGAACTTATAAACTATACACACAGGGCGAAGGTTATGAAAGGGCAGAATACGAAAATAATCCCGTTATAATAGAAGTAACCACAAATAACGTAAACGGCGTTAATTTTTTCGCGCCGGACATTCAGGACGCATCAATATCAGGTACAATACTGGACTCTTCCGGCAACCCAATAAACGTCAATGATTATAAAAAAGAATCGCGTGAAATACGCGCTGATGACGGAACATCTTTTACCACCACCGCGGACACGCACGGGGATTATTCTATTACAGGCATCAATCCGGATGTGGGTTCTGTCTCTATAACCGCCATATTTACGCACAAAGACACAGGCGTGACCTATTACGGCGCTTACCCCGCACGTGTGGCCGTAAATAACAATTCAAATATCACAAACGTCAATATCACCTTACAACCTGTGGCGGGCAATACAGCGGTCCTTATGGTGCAGGCGCTGGATGCCAGGGATAAATCCACTCCTATAGGCAACATTAATATTGTTTTAAAAAACGTTGTCACTGACGCGGTTATGTACACTGCAACCACCGCGCCCGTGTCCGGAATTGCAACAATTCTTGTTGATGTGGGTAATTATAAAATAACCGGCGCAGGCAATTACTACGTGCCCGAAGAACCCACAAGATTTATATCAGTGGCTGCGGCACCGCCTGTTGTAAAACTTTATTTTTATCCAAGCGGCAGTATAAGCGGGCAGCTAATAGACTTTGACACCAATCTGCCGCCCGCAGGCCCCATTAACCTTCAGGCTTACAGCGAATACAGCAGGCTTGTAGGAAGCGCGTCTTCTGACACCATAACAGGCCAGTATCAGTTTGACGGCGTATGGGCCGGCACCAACAATGTGGTACGCATATTTCCTGAAGCCTCTTCATACGCGGCGTATCCGGACGAAAGCGCAGAATCAATTTATTCAATTCTTGTAACACAGGGCAATGTTACCCCAAATCAGAATTTTACAGTACAGGTTAACGCAAAAGAAGTTTCCGGCAAACTTCAGATAAGCGCGCCCGGAGTGGGAAATGATATAATGGACGGCGCGATGATTATAGCGCAGCCTTCAAGCATTACAACTCCGCCCCATATTTATTCCCTGGACAGCGTAAATGCCGATGAAAAAATTCAGACTTCATTAAAAAGAAAAAAGATTCAGTTTTACGGTATGGTATCCGAAAGGACCGGAGCATATAAAATAATGCTGCCGGCAAATACAGACTATGATTTGTATGCTTATTATTCTTACGTATCATATCCGGCTTCAACCATTTTAAAGTATTATAAAAAAATTACCGGAGTGACCCCGCCTTCTTCTGACCAGGATTTTTCCGGCGCTTGGATCACTTATTAAATAAAAAGAAGGGCTGATAAAAATGAAAAGGCAAAAAAACCACACAGGCGGTTTTACCCTGATAGAAGCTTTGATAGTAATTGCCATAATGGGTATAGTAACATCGGGCTTGGGCCAGATGCTTAATACGGCAATTTACGCCTGGAATTTTGGTTCGTCAAATATTGCCATTAACATGGAAGGCCGCAACGCCATAACCGCGCTTTCTAAATTTATGCAGTACGCGCAGTCACCCACTATAAAAATTTCCAGAGTGGACACAAATCAGCCCGCCAACAGTTATATATCAGGAAAGCTTGCCGAAACTGTTTACGTCACCACATCAAGCCCGGGCAGCTGCGGATTTACCACATCAACATCAGATATGGTGGGCGGCGCCGGCGCGGAAGTTGAAATGTTTCAGTATGGCAGAAAACTTTACGCGCGCATACCCAAACTTGCCGCCGGTTCTTCCATTTCCAGCCCTTCCACCATTAACTATACTTATACATATATGACAGTGACTTCCCACCTGGATTCTTTTATGGTGACTTTTAACGATTCAAAAAAAGAAAAATCTGTCTCTGTCGCGGTCAGGCTGTCAAAAATGGTTTATAAAAACAGGCCGCCCATACGCGTACTTTTAAAACAGCAGATTGTTTTAAAACACAGCACTTCTGCCGGATTCTACGGGAATTAAAAAGGAGGACTTATCATGCAGATAAAAAATTCAGGCGGGCAGATACTTGCTACAGCCCTTATAGTGGGCGCCGTCATCGCCATCCTTGCTTACACCCTTCTTTTTCTTTTTCAGCAGGAATCAAAGATGCTTGTAAAAACCATGGATATAACCCGTAAACAGGAGCTTGCTTCCATAGGCATGGAACATGCGCGGTACAGAATGCAGCTTCAAAACAACTGGTACAACATTCCAATGACGGGATTTCAATATGACGAAGAATACAATATCCCGGGACTTGGTTCATACGCGGTAACAATTGAAAAAGGCAATTTATTTATGACAGACAGCGTGCGTCAGGGCCATGAAGAATACAGGACTATAGGCGTTAAGGTAAAAGTTTACCCTTCAGGCGAACTTCATCAGTTTTACGGAGTAATAAAAAAACTTGGTTATGGCGGCCCGCTTATTTCAAAAGGTAAAATTAACCTTCCCTGCAATAACAATTCAATTGACGCCAATGGTATACCCATGTACGGCTTTTTCTGGGGCGATGTCTATCATGCCAACAGGGACGATGATACTTTTCATTTTCCATACATACCCGTGGGTATGGGAAGCACAACTCCCAAAGCGTGGGGGCCTGCAGTTTATTCCGCTTCAAATATTTACACGGCTTACGGCAAAAGCGGCGGCAATTATCAGTTTGGATACGTGGGAGAGGACATGAGCCCCACGGCAAAATCACACCCTTATTCGCCAATGGCTATAGCGCCGCAGATTTCACTTCAGGCGTATAAACAGCTTGCATATGAAAAAGGCGGATATTACGGGCCGGCCACAGTGGGAGGGTCAGGCACAGCCAATCCTTTTTACATTAACGACGGCCTGCACGACCTGGCAGATTTAAACAGCGTGGCAATTCATAACGCGCTAAAATCCACATCAGATGTATTATTTGTAGATACCACGGACGCGCTGCCTTTAAGAGTTCCCGCATCGCCTTCCAACCCTACAAATACTTACTGCGGTACCACTTATGTATCAGCAAATACGGTTGCCGTATATTACAACGCTTATTCACAGCTTTATACAGTGGGTTCAATGATAATACAGGGGCCGCTTATTTTAAAAGGAGCAGACCCAGGCCCTGAACCTCCTAACAATGAGAAAGATCCTCTATTGCCTTTTTGGCCTACTCTATTAGGAATAGATATACCTTCAAATTACTATTACCCGCAGGAAGATACCACAAACCATCTGGAATTTGATACCAAAGGCTTTCTTGGCTCCGCCCTTAATAACATTAAACACGCGGGCTTTATGTACATTGACGGCGAATTAAAAATCGGCGGCGTGCGCTGTAAGACAAGCACTTGTGATAATAACACAGTAGAAAAAACAAACGCCTTTGCTTCAGCCAAACCTTCTATTTTTTCAAAAATTAAAGCAGCGGCAGCCAAACTGATGGAACCGCCTGCGGTTTATGCAAACTGGAAAGATGACGCCACTGCAACCGCTGTGGCAATTAAAACACTTACGGCAGTTGCCACCTTAACACCGCTGGTAACAAATACACCCGTTGCTACAAACACACCCGGCGGGCCTACTGAAACACCAACGGTGCCTGTTCCACCCACTGCAACCGTGGGAGTTGTACTTGGCACACCAACACCGCCTGCTGACTGCGACGGTAAAACAACAGTTTCAGACATTCTGATATTTGGCACTTTATATATCGGCGAACACGGCTCCCTTTCCATAGATACTGTTAACGACACTCCAAGGCTTGCTGTATATTTTAACATGAATGCCAACGCTTTCTCTTACCTGCAGAACAGCGTCTCCCTGCTTTCATTCAGGGAGCTTACATACCTGATTCCGACGCCGGTACCGGAATACCCGTTCTGACAATGCAAGAAAAACGCAATAATTCTCTCCAGAACTATTTTTTTTATGGTATCTTTCTGTGCGTCCTTGCTTTTTCATCCCTGTTTTATGACATGTATCAGCTGCCTAAAGCCCTGTTACTGACAGCGGGATGTGCCGTATATATAGCTGTCTTTTCTTTTTTCAGTAAAAAAATTTATTTTGGATCAGCCGCAATAGCCGCATCCGTGTTTCTTTTTTATATTATGGCGCGCGCTTTGTTATCGCTGTATAATTTTCCGCCTGTTTATTATCTGCTTACTTTATTGATACCTGCGGCTTTTTTTATGCCGTTAATAACAAAACTTAAAAGCGGTAATTTTCTTATTTTCATCAATATTATTTCATTTGTTTCTTCTATATACGCGCTTTCTCAGTATATAAATACCGGCGAACGGCCCTTATCTTTTTTTGGAAACCCTGTCTTTCTTGCAGAATTTACCGCCTGCCTTTTTCCTTTGATACTTGTATCACTTCTGGCTTACGAAAAATACAAGCCTTTTACCTCGGTTAATCTTTGTTTATCCCTTCTTGTACTTGCTCTTGCTTCTTCAAGGGGCGCTGTACTGTCGCTTTTTGTCTCCCTTTTAATTTTTTTATACCTGTTTTTTACCGATAAACCTTTTCCGGCAGCCGCTAAAAAAAAGACGGCAGTAATTATGCTTATTGTTTTGGTTCTTTTCACGGCAATAACATTTCTCCCGCGTTTTAAACCCGCAATCTCCTATAATATTAACAGGGCGCTTGAAATTGCCGGCGGCGGCGGCGCTTCCCTTTCTAACAGGGCGGTCATTTTAAAAACAGGGCTTAAAATGTCCGCAGAAAAACCTGTTTTTGGCTTCGGCGCAGGCGGATTCAGGTATTATTTTCAAAAGTATCAGGCTTCGGTTATAACACCGGAGAAACCTTATTTTATAAGCACTTCTTACGCCCATAACGATTATCTTCAGCTGTTTGTGGAAACGGGCGCGGCAGGACTTTTGCTTTTTTTATTGTTTGTATCCGCGCTGCTTATTTCTTTTGACAGGGGCAAAGCTTTAATCTTACGGCAGGACAAACCTCTGGCTTACGCGCTTTTAGCTTCTGTCATTTTTTTCCTTTGTGAATCGCTATATAACTTTCCGCTGTTCATAATGCCTTCCGCTTTTATTTTCTGGCTTTTCTGCGGATACCTTTATTCCCTGCCGGGTGCGGGAAAAAATGTAATTCAAATACCTTCGCGGCTTCTGCCGGTATTAACGGTTCCGATATTTATTTACATTTTTATATCTTTACTGCCCGCGGCGGCAAACCTTCATATTAAAAAAGGTTTTAACGCGCTTTTAAAAAAAACCAATATGGAAATGGTGTATTTTGACAAAGCACTTATGCTTGAACCGCATAATTTTTTCACCCGCTATTACAGGGGTTATTCGCTTCTGAATAATGACAGGAAAAAAGCCTACATAGAATATCAGGAAGCTTTAAAAATATACCCTTATTCGGCTGATATGCTCTATAATCTTGGAGCAATGCACCTGTCTGACAATGAAAATTATGAAGCGGAATCGTACCTGAAAAAAGCGCTTGAACTTAACCCCTATTTTGGAATGGCGCATACGGCAATGGCAACGCTTTATATGAAAACCGGCAGGGAAAATCTTGCTTCATTGGAACTTTACCTTGCCTCCAAATATGACCCCAATTCACTTGGCAAAGGCACCGATCAGATAATAATGATGATGGAAGAAACAAAAATTAAACCATAATTTTTTAGTAAATACTTCTTTTAATATTAATTCACTTTTATAAAATCAAATACAAAAAAAACTGTACGTGTTCTTTATAAAAACGCCGCGCAAAAATAATTTATATTCATCAGGACGAAATTAATATCGTAACCCCCCTGAATTATCCCATAAATAAAACCTTCAAAACAAACATAAGGTGGGTGTGTTTTTTCAGTGCGCGCCGCCCTAACATAGTGTGTATCCGGCAGGATCTGTTTAATGCATCGGTGACATATACGTATGTGACGCTAGCTCCCGGCCGCAAATGACGTTAACAAACCTGTGATTTCAAACTGATTTGGGCGCAAGAATACCGATTTGCGGCGCGTGCTGAAAAAACATGCCCAACCAATGTAATATGAAGGGACGGATGCACAAAAGGTCAGAGGGATGGAAGAAAAGATATACAACAAATACAACGTCCGCGGGCTGAAGACCCGCGTCTACCACTTCTTAAATCCAAAAATAAACAGGGTTTGGATTAAAAATAAAAAAGCCGCAGGTTTTCACCTGCGGCATTTTTTACTTATTTATCACGCTTCTCCATAAACACGGGGATTATAAACACAATCTTTTATTTATCCCGCTGTGCCATATACTTATTATAATGGCACGGGGATTTAAAACGCAATCTTTGATTGCGTTTTAAACAAATATCTTAGCTATTACCATTTCCGGGTTGTTGCCAAGTATCCTCTGAACCATTGCGTCTTCTTTTACGCATGCCCTTACCATTTCTTTGGACTGTTCGTAATTTCTGTTTGTGTATTTAAGAATAGTATCACGCACTTCCGTGGGTTCGGACTGAGCCACATAAGTTAAAAGCAGTTTAACATTATTTTCTATGCTCTTTACCGTGGCATATCTTAAAAGTACGTTAATTTTACGTTTTGACATTTTAGGCGGAGGCCCAAGCCCGTTTAAAGCGTTGAACATAAAATCTATATAATCCTGAACCGCGTCATCGCGGGATGCGGCGTCCACAAGTTCCGCGCTCATAACCATATTCATTTTCTTATCCGCGCCGGTCCATTTCACCTGAGCCGTCTTTTCTATTTTTCCTGTATAGTCTCCCATAAACGTACCTTCGTTTATTTCACCGCGATAGTCATATACAGGATCTTTCGCAAGATACATTCCAATAGCTTTCATAACCTGAAAATCAATGGGGGTAAATGAAACATACGCGCCTTTCTTGCCTGATTCGCCGCTTACAAAACCCATCACAAACCTGTCTTCCAAAAAATCCACATAATTTCTTAAAGGTTCAATAAGAATGGGGGGGATTTTATAATTGCCGTCTTCATCAATCGGAAAAGCGTTTATGTGAATTGAAAGTATTTTTTTAAGTGATTCTATGACGTTATGCGGCGTGCACAGATAGTTTGTCATTGCTGTCGGCATATCTATTATCTGGCTGTTTAAAAGTATCCTGGCGCCGGAATACGGCATCCTGTTGCCGGCTTTTTCCGCGGCCGTTACTATAAAACTGTTAAGTATGCTTATATCTTTTTTAATAATTTCAACGTGTTCGGGCCTGAAAGAATCAAATGCCCTTGCGGACTGGTCAGCAACCACATCTGATACTTTTGACAGGTCATTTTCAAGTTCTTTTATTACGTCAACTTTTTCTTTTATGGCATCAACATTTTCAGCCGACCTTGTAAAAGTTTCTGCGTACATCTTTGTAAAATCAGCAAGCACTTTTGCCATGCCGTCGCTTCTCATTGCAAGGGCGGACTTAAGCTTTTTTTCCTCGGGTGTTATCCTTTCTCCCTTTGCAAGTATTGCCATGTATTTATCCAGCGCGTCAAAATTAAGTTTTAAAGTCTTTAACTTTGTCGCGTCCAGCTGAAGCATCTTGTCTATATTTGTTCCAAGCGTCCTTACAAGGTTAGCGCCGGCTTTTAACGCGTCATTCTTTTTCCATTCAAGTTCCGCTTTTACTTTCTTGGGGTCGCGCGTATCTTCCTTTTTTCTTTTCTTTTTGCCCGAAGTGTCTATAAGTTCAATATTGCCCTCTGCAAGCGCCCTCATTTTATCCGGTACGCTGAACACTGAAAGCGAAAGCGCGCTTAAAGAATCTTTTGTTTCAAAAGCTTCAAGCAGCTGTTTGTATAGTTCCGGATCAAGCAGATTAATTCTGTTATCGCCTATTTCCACAAAATCGCCTATGGCGCCGGTGGCAAGAAAAAGCCTCTGCTGTTTATTAAGGTCATTTAACCTTGTTGTTACAAGGGCTGTTATTAATGTATTGTAAGCGGTCCTTAATTTGTTTACCTTAACAACATCCTCTATTTTATTGCCGTTGTCAGATTTTTCTTTTCCAAAAAATTCAAGGGCTGTCATAACCCCGTCTTTAACCGACTGGTCAATACCTTCAAGCACGTAATTAATTGCTTCACCTTCTTTGATTGCTGTTTCAGACATACCCGACTTCCTCCTTCAAAAATATAAATTAAAGCCGTTTCTGCCATATGAAACAGCTTTCTATTATGTAAACAGCGGAAAATATTCCCTGTTTAATCGCTTAATACGGTATTATAATGCGTTTTTTGACTTTCTTTTGGCCAGTTCTTCTTTGATTATAGCAGATATCTTAGGGTTGGCAAGAAGTATTTTCTTAAAAGAGGCCTTATGCAATACAAACAGCTCTGTAGGTGCCTCTGCTATAACAGTGGCGTTTCTTGGCGAATCTGTTACAAGTGCTGTTTCTCCAAAAAAATCACCTTCTGACAGCCCTGCCACTTTCTTTTCTGACATTCCTTTCTTTATATGTATGGATACAGAACCTACCGATATCATGTAGAAAGCATCTCCGGTTTCACCCTGCTGAATTATTACTTCACCTTTTCTGAATTTCTGTTTTTTCATTGCTTTAATAAGTTCGTCAAGCTGAGCAAAGTTTAAAGAATAGAAAAAATCAACCTTCTTAAGCGTTTCTCTTAACCTGGTAATGTCATCTGCCATCTCATTTTCCCCCGTCTTTTTTTTAATCCTTATGTATTATATATTTTGTCAGTTATTTTGTCAATATTACTTTTTACTTTTCTTCCTGTTGAAGACGGACGTTTTAACCGCCACAAATATCATGGCAATTCCTCCCGCTATCATAAATATGTGAAACCATATGCTTACTTCTTCTTTAACAAACATAAGCAGAATTGCCAGCCCTAAAAACACGCACGTAATTATTCCTATTATCATTGCCGCGGGAGATTTTAAAGTATTGGCCACATAACCCATTCTTTTGGCGGCCGGAGCCATATTTACGTCTTTTTCCATTTCACCGCTTATTTGATGGGCTTTTTCCGCAAGGCGCGATGACACGCGCCCGCCTTCCAGGCCGTGCTGCCTGTCGTTTACATCCTGCCACATGGCAAGCTCCCGCCTGCACAGTTCGCACTTTTTAATATGCGACTCCAGGCTGTCTTTTTCCGCGGTATCTGTAATATATCCTTTTGAATAATCATTAAGTTTTTTTCTTGCCTCTTTGCATTCCATTATCATTCCAGCCCTTCAAGCCTTATTATCAGCTTTTTAATTTCGTTTTTATCCGCGTTGTGCCGCCTTATGTAACTGCGCCCTTTTTCAATACGGTCCACAAACCTTTTAAGCTCTTTTTTATCGTGTTTTAACCTTGAAATGTACTTTATAAACTCCGGCATCTTTCCAAAAACATACATCAGTTCAAGCGACCGGTTAAAAAAACCTTCTTTGGAATCTGAACATACCGTATTTGGATGGACTATCTGAAAAGTATCCGCGGATTTTTTTTCTTTATCATAATGCCACCTGACAACGGCCTGATTATCTTTAATCTTTAAACCGCAGGTTTCACAGTCAAACGGCTTCATGCGCTAAAGCATTTTCAGCTTATTAAGCATATTTTTGGCGCTCATGCTGTCCTGCGTCCTGTGCGCGGCGTCATAAAGCGACGCCAGTTTTGTAAGGGAATCTATAAGCTTGTTTTTCATCTGTTTTTTTGTATATATATCTGTCAGAATTTCGTGTACTTCTATATTATCGCCGTCCACATTTAATACTTTATTGGCGGCAAGCATGGCATGATCCAGGTCTCCCTGGCTTTTAAGCATACGCACCACTTTCATATAATATTCCGAAGAGGTCTTTAACTCCCTTAGTTTAAGAAAAACATCGCCTATCTGATCAAGCAGTTCTTCGCTTTCATTTATTATTGCAGGGTCCATCGAAAGAAAAACAGATTTTGCTTTTTCAAAATCGTTCATCTTGTAGCATATTTTTCCAAGCAGAAGTTTTTCTTCAAGCGTAAGTGAATATTTTTTTTCCAGAATTTTTCTGGCTTCTTCATATTTTCCGTCTTTAAAAAGAAAATAGGAAAAAAACTGCTCGCCGTATGTTATCCCAAGCTCCATGGCCCTTTTTGAAACACCCTTACCTTCTGCCACAAGGTTTTTTTCCGCTAAATTTATAAGTACATCCTTAAACATCTCTTCAGCTTCTTCTTTTTTGCCGTTTTTTACCATATCTTCCGCAATCATTGCCAGAGCATCGGTGTTTTCTTTCTGCAGGTTCATTATTTTTTTCGCAAGCTCCAGCCCTTTACCGCTGTTATTTTTTTCCACATATATCCTTAACGCCTTAACATAAGATTCTATGGCGTTTCCAATGTCTGTCTGCTTTTCATAAACCTCGCCTAACATCATGAACAGTTCAGGGTTCATTTTATCGTTTGCAAGCGCCTCTTTAAGCGCCGGCAGGGCAGAAGCATCCCCGCCTTCCTGTTTTTCAAACATATCCTTTGCTTTAACCGATTTGGAAATGGTTTCGTGAAGCGCTTTGCCGTCAAGGTCAAACTTTTTTGGGTCAAGTTTTGATATTTTCTTGTTTAAAAACGCCATTTTTGTGGGGTTTGCCTTTGTCTGCGGGTCATTTAACACGCGCAGATAATGTTCAAACGCTTTTCTGTCTTCGCCCATTTTGGAAAAAGCATCACCTATTGAATTATGGACATTAATGTCATCCGGTTCAATTTGAAGCAGTTTTTCATACTCTGCTATAACCTTAGCCCATTCGCCTGCCTGGGCGTATCTGGTAACTGTTTTTAATATGTCTTTTTTAAGCTCCATTATTATCCTTTTCCAGCAGTTCTTTTGGATATTCCATTATAACAGTTTTTGGGCTGTAAACTTTTACCGGCTCCTTTTTTCCTTTAACCATTATAGGCGCCAGTTCTTCATATTCAATATAATCTTTTGTCTCAAGATATGTGCTTTCGCTTACCCATACCTGCCCGCCGGGAGCGTTTGCTTCAAGCCTTGCGGCAAGGTTTACATTGTCGCCTATTACGGTATAATCCATTTTCTGCGGCGAACCCATGTTTCCGGAAACCACATCGCCGGTATTAACCCCAATACCTATCTGAACCACTATCATGTTTCTTCTTTTTCTTATCACATTAAGTTTTTCCACGCCTTCCCTTATAGCCATTGCTGTCCTTACGGCGCGGTATGCGTCATCCGGCTTGGGAAAAGGCACGCCATATACAGCCATTACACAGTCTCCCACAAACTTATCAAGAAGCCCTTCAAATTTAAAAACTTTATCAGTCTGCAGTGTCAGATACTCATTTATTACGCTTACAACCTCTTCCGGCTGAAGATTTTCAGACATTGATGTAAATCCCCTGATATCGGTAAACATCATTGTGGCTTTTACCTTAATTCCGTGAAGCTGCAGTTTGTTAGGGTCTTTTAAAACCTGCTGCATGACTTTGTCCGACACATAAGTGGAAAACGCGCCTTTTAAAAGTTCTTTTTCCTTAAGGCTTTTGGCTGTGGAATTAAAAGCTTTCGTCAAATCGCCTATTTCATCATGCGACCTGGTGGGAATTACCACATCATAATTTCCTTCCCCTATTTTATTAACGCCTTTTACAAGCTGCTTTATTGGTTTTACCATAAAGTTTACCAGCAGTACCGTAAAAAGTATCCCTGCTATAAGCCCTATTATAGTAATAAGGGCGACTTTAACAGAAGCCACGGCCACGCTCTCGGTTATTATCTGCGTTGAAACCGTAAGATGAACCTCTCCTATCATGTGTTCATCCATACCAAGCTTCGCTTTTAAAGGTACCGCGATATCAAAATAACTTTTTCCATTTTTTTTATATTCCTGAATAAGCACATCATTTTCTTTTTGAACGGGTTTTAAACCCGCCGGAAGGATATATCTTTCATCTATCCTCCTTACTTCATCCGCGGACGCAATATTTCCGTCTTTTTTTACAACAACAGCTTCCATAATGCCTTCGTTTTTAATAATTTCTTTCTTCTTCTGTTCAATTATATCTTCCTTTAATATCTTAATTACACGGTCATATAATTCCATTTGTGTTTCATCAAACTTTGTTTCCTGTACAGCTTCCCTGGCAAGCTTGGAAAGCGTAAGTTCATCATCATTGGTAAGCGCTTCGGATGCGTTATTGGCAAGATTTACCGCAATTGCAGTACCTCGCTGCTTTATTTGGTTTGAAAGAACATCGCTTTCGTGATTATATATAAATACGGTGACAACCGTCATTATTCCGGCAAACAACAGCCCCACTAAAAAACTAAACTTAGCCCCCAGTGAAATTTTTAATCCTTTATTTTTTTTCTTCACCGTCTTTTTTTCTGCCATTAAGTTTTTCCTCCTTCCTTATTTATTACCTCAATAAACCTTTCTGTTATAACAGGGTCAAACTGTTTTCCTTTGTTAAGCCTAAGTTCATAAACCGCCTCTTCTTTATCAAGCGCTTTTCTGTGCTCCCTTTCGGTTGTCATGGCGTCATAAGCGTCCGCCACCGCAAGAATCCTTGCCTCAACAGGAATTTCCTCGCCTTTTTTGCCGTCAGGATAACCGTTGCCGTCAAACCTTTCATGATGAGCCACTATAATAGGGACAACATCTTTTAAAGCATCAATATTTTTAATAATCTTAGCTCCAATTTCCGGGTGTTTCTGTATTTCAAGAAAATCATCAGCCGTAAGCGGGTCGGTCTTATCAAGTATTTTTCTTTTTACTCCGATATTGCCAACATCCTTTAATATAGCAGCCACCCTTAAATTTTCCGCCCTTTTGGGCGAAAGCCCGGCTGCCTGCGCTGTTTTAACCGCCATCTTTGAAACTCTTTTTGCGTGCGCGGGAATATATTTATCCTGCGTATCCACCGCCACCGTAAACGCGTTTAATATTCCGTCATAATAATCCTTAAGTTTATCCGTCATGCCGTTAAAACTGTTTGCAAGCTCCTGAAATTCATTGCCCGCGGTTATTTTTATTTTATAACTTAAATCGCCGTCTGCAATTTTATTTGTCCCTTTTACAAGTTTGTTTAAGGGGCTCATCATCCTGTGCATTAATGCCACAATAAAAATAACAGATATAATAATTATACCCGCGGCAATTGCCGCGCTTTTAACATAAACCCTTACAAGTTTTTCCTTTACGTATTCACTGTCAAAACCGGCGTAGATTTTTCCCGCTTCAGTTTTAATTCGTCCGGCTTTTACGTCCACGGTGCCCGAAAAGGCAATCACTGAATAATCACTGCCTTTATATTTCAAAAAAATATTTTTTTCACCCGCTGCAATCTCAGGCAGCCTGTTTTTTAAAACCGCGCCAAGCAGTGAAGAATCGTCAGCGGCTTTCACATACCCGTCTCTGCCGGTAATAATAAGGTAAACAAGCCCTTCGGTTGAAATAATTTCATTAAGATATGTATTAAGCGTCACTTCATCATCTTTTAAAAGCGGTTCCGCGCTGACGCCCTTAAAATAATTTATCATAAGTAACGCTTTTTCGTTTATCTGCCCCTGCATTATTTCCGCGGCATCCCTTACAAGCACAACAGTGGTTGCAGTTACAGAAAGGATGACGATAGCAACTATACCTAATATTAACTGGCTTCTTATTTTCAAAAATACCTCCGCTAAAACACCGTAAATATATATTATCACAACGGTATATTAAGGTCAACAACAGCAGTTTTTTTGGGGGGAAAAGGGAAAGAGCCGTATAAATTAAAGATTTTTATGACTGTTATGGCTTATTTAAAATTTCCGCAAAGCGTTAATTTGGAATTTTGCGGTAATAAAAACTATTTTGTTAGCCTTGTCTAACTTTGCCTTGTTCCACGTGGAACATTTTTGCGGGAATTAGCTCTTTTAAATTTTCCGGATAGGTGGTGGTGATAATAATCTGTTTAAACTGTTCAAGTGTCCTGCCTATAAACCCGCGGTTTGGGTTATCAAGTTCAGAAGAAAAATCATCAAGCATAATTACAGGGTAAATATTTTTTCTTTCTTTTATAAAAAGCCCCTCTGCAAGTTTTAATAAAATAGCGGATACTCTCTGCTGCCCTTCGGACGCAAAAGCTTTTGCTTTTTTGCCGGTATAAAAAATTTCTAAATCATCCCGATGAGGGCCAATCAGCGTCACGCCTCTTAAAATTTCTTCATCAATTTTTGTTTTAAAATGATTTTCATATTCGGCTTTTATGTCTTCGGGTTTTACCGACATAAAATTTTTGGAAAGATATGTTATAGAGACATCATTTTTTTCTGATGAAAATTTTGAAACAAGAATTGAATTTAATTCTTCTATAGCTTCAAATCTTTTCATGACTAATAATGTTCCATTGTTTTTAATCTGCTCGTTCCATATATCAAGATTGGAAATTTTTATTTTCTTGTCTTTAATTCCCTTCAGCAGATAATTTCTGTGACTTACCTCTTTTGTATATTTTGCCAGCGTCTCAAAATATTCTTTGCTTACCTGGCACAGCATCTGATCAAGATATTTTCTTCTTAAGACCGGCTCGCCTTTTATTATCTGAATGTCTTCCGGAGAAAAAAGCACTACAGGAATTTCTCCTATGATGTCACCCATCCTTTTTATCTTTGTATTATTTATTCTGATGCTTTTCTTTCTGGAAGCAGATGAGTAATCAAGAGAAAACAATTTATCCAACCCGCTTATTTCTGCTTCCGCGTATACTCTGCACGAATCACAATTCTCTTTAACAATTTCTTTATCATCAGATGCTCTGAAAGATTTTCCCAAAGACATCCAGTGGATTGCTTCAATTATATTTGTTTTCCCGGAACCATTATCCCCGTGAAAAACATTTATACCCTGAACAAGTTCTAAATTAAGTGATGAATAGTTTCTAAGGTTTGAAAGTTCAATTTTTTTTATATACATCCTGCCTCCGGAAATATATTTCTATTGAGACAAAGATACACCAATAGAATATCTTTTTCAAGACATATATTTTTATAGAATTTTCAGTTGTTCCACGTGGAACAATTTGCGTATTTATAATGTTTGATTGCTTTGACTTTATATTTTCTCTGATAATATTGTTATGCATCAAAACATTTATTTATGCTTGTTATTGTAATTAACATTCACAACCATAAATTTGTAACGCTGTAATTATTTAATACATATCAGTTAATTTTACATTTTAATAGATACCAAAAAAGGCGCTTAAGCATGTGTTTTTATCCTCCGGTATTGATTCATTATCTTATATTTTTATAGTATAAATATGATTATTGCCATACTTAAAAGATTGTTCTACGTGGAACAATAGGTGTGTTTAAGCAGCTTATGTTTAATTAAGTTACGCGGCTATATATGCGGTACTATTACCATAAGCAGGCATTGCTTATATATATTTCTTAAGGATAGTATTCTCTTATTTAACTTCTCATTGTTCCACGTAGAACAATGATTGAATTGAAAACTTTGAAAATTAAATTTTATTAATACATATATCAGCGTGATAAAACAAAATATCTATATTTAAATATTATTAAGTCAGACTATAAGGTAATAAATTTATTCAGATTCAATTAATTATTAAGAAATCTGTATTGCTGACTATAAATATCTATTCTATTAAAAAATACAATCTGCTTAATAATTTTTATTTAGAATAGTATATTTTAACGAGACTTAAACGGATAAATTATATAAATATATCAGAAGAAAATATTCCGGAAAGTTTATGAAAAAATTAAAGTTTTAACAAAATGATTTGTAATAATCTAAATTGTTCCACGTGGAACAATTAGAAGCTGATAGGTTTAATTTTTATCTTTTGAAATGTTCTTGGATAACAATTAGGCGTGTCCCCTGTCCTGCTTAAAATTACAATGTGCCTTTTTCCAAGATCAAGCGGTAAAGTGTAATCATAGATTTTTTCAAATTTTAATTTCAGTTCGTTATAAATATTTCCTTCGCGTTTAATTTCTTTAACTTGATCCGCGCTTGCAAAGTAATAAATTTTTCCTTTAAGCGCGCACAGCGCAGATGTCAGTTCCATTGCTGTTTTAAATTCCGCAAACGCTCTCATCGTCACTGCTGAAAATTTTTGACGCATTTTTTTATCGCGGGAACATTCTTCACTGCGGCTTTGAATTACAACTGCGTTATTAAGTTTTAGTTTATTAATTACACCGTTTAAAAAATTTGCTTTTTTCCCGTTTGATTCAACAAGGGTAACTTTAATTTTTTCATTTAATATGGCGGCTATGATACCAGGAAAACCCGCGCCGGTTCCGGCATCCGCAAGCGAAACCGGAACATCGCCTGACATCGCCCCAAACAGGTGTACGGAATCAAGGACATGTTTTACTGCAACTTCTTCGGGGGCGGTAATTGCGGTAAGATTAAACTGCCTGTTTTTTTCAATTAACTCATTTGAGTAAATGAGTATATTATTAAACATCTCTCCGTTTATAACGGCAGGACTGCCCTCTAGATGCTTTTTTAAAGCGGCTTGTAAGTTCATAAAAACATTATTGCATAAGGAGGCGTCCGCGGAAAACTCTTTTTTTTCTTAATTGAAAATAACACGCTGTATGATATTATGAATTATGAAAAAAAATAACACGGTGAAAAATGATAACTTTTAAAAGCATCCGTCAGGGACAGCAGCAGAAATTTTTTAAGGATACCACCGTCCTTGCGGCTGTCTGGACTTTTAACCCGGACGGCAGTGTTTTAAAAGAAGGCGAAACAATATCGGGTGAAACCGCATGCGTAAAAATAGACCAGTCCGGCATAAAGACGGCGGCTAAAATAACCTATGAAAATAATTCCATAAAAGACGGAACTGTTACCTGGTATTATGACAACGGCAAACCGGCCGAACAGGAAACCTATCAGGACGGCGAAATTACCTGGCCTTATCAAAGCTGGTTCGCGGACGGCAGCCTAAAAAATGAACGCGCCATAAACGAACTTACAGGCGAAGCCGTTAACCGCACTTATTATGAAGGCGGTATCCTTAAACTTAACGAAACCTACAGGGACGGAATTAAACACGGAAGCTTTATAACTTTTTATGAGAACGGAAATAAAAAGTTAGACGGGTCTTACAAATACGGAAAAGAAGAAGGTGTGTTTAAACTGTTCTACCCTTCCGGCGCCGTCAAGCTTGAAGGCATTTATATTCAGGGCAAAGAAAACGGGGTTCACAAACTTTATTATGAAAATGGAAATATAATGGTAAAAGAGGCTTATGCTGCCGGGGTTAAAAACGGGCCTGTGCAGAAATATTACGAAAACGGCATGCCAAAAATGACAGGTGAATATGTAAACGGAAAAGAAAACGGAAACTTTACTTTATATTATGAAAACGGCGGTATTAAACTGCAGGGTATATATAAAGAAGGGCTTGAAGAAGGGCCCTATAAACTTTTTTATGAAACCGGAGAACTTAAAGTTGAAGGCGAATACCTAAACGGGCAGGAACACGGATTTTATAAACTGTACTATAAATCAGGAAAACTTAAAGTGGCCGGCGCGTATAATAACGGCAAGCAGCAGGGGCTTTATAAAATGTACTACCCTTCCGGTCAGGTTCAGGTGGAACAGTATTTTGAAGAAGGCATACCCGCGGGCAATTATACAAGTTATTTTGAAAACGGAAAAGTGAAACTTGAAGGGCGCTATGAAAACGGCGAACTTACGGACACAAAAAAATATAACGATGAAGGCCTGCCGGTTTAATAAAATTTTTATACCCTCTCATCTGAAAAAACCTTAAAAATAAACAGCCGCCCTGCCTGCTTTTCTTAAAAAAGATTTATCAGTTTTTACCGCAGCTTTATAGATTTAATGTTTCAACGACTATATTTCACCTTAAACATGTATTAAACGGGAGGTTAAAAAACAATCTTATATGCTATAATTTCACGCATGGACAAATTCAAACTTGAAAACTATGATTATGAACTTCCGCAGGAATTAATCGCGCAGGTTCCAAGCCCGGAAAGGGACAAATCGCGCCTTCTTGTAACAGATAAAAAAACCGGCGTGATTGAACACAGGCTGTTTGAAAACATTACGGAATATTTAAAGCCCGGCGACTGCCTTGTTTTAAACGATACCCGCGTTATACCCGCGCGCATTTACGGCAGGACAAAATCAGGCGCCGCCATAGAACTGCTTTTGCTTTCATTTAAAGAAAATTACTGGGAAGCCATAATGGGAAATTCACGCAGGGTAAAAGAAGGCGATACGGTTTTGCTTGACGGAAATATTTCAGCTTTAATCAAAAAAAAATTCGGCAAAACAGTTGCAGTTTATTTTTCCGCAGGCAGGGAAGAAATATTAAAAGCATTTGAAAAACACGGAAAAATTCCTCTTCCGCCTTATATTAAAGAAGATGACAGCGCTTTTCACAGGGAAAGGTATCAGACCGTATATGCCAGAAAAGACGGCGCTACAGCCGCGCCAACAGCAGGATTACATTTTACCCCCGCCCTGTTGAACAGGATAAAAACATCCGGAGTGTATGTTGAATATATAACCCTGCATACCGGGCTTGGAACTTTCGCGCCGGTAACAGAACCTGATATAAGGGAACATAAAATACATAATGAAGAATATGAAATTTCACCTGAAACGTCGGCAGCCATAAATACCGCGAAAGAATCAGGCGGCAGAATTATAGCCGTAGGCACCACTTCTTTAAGAGCTCTTGAAAGCGCGTACAGCCAAAATAAAATAAAAAGCGGCAAAAGCAATACTTCCATATATATATACCCCGGTTATCAGTTTAAGGCCGTAGACTGCCTTATAACCAATTTTCACCTTCCAAAAACAACGCTTCTTGCTCTTGTTTACGCGTTTGCCGGAGAAAAAAACGCTAAAAAGGCCTATAAATCGGCCATTGAAAATAAATACAGGTTTTTTTCATACGGCGATGCCATGTTTATTAAGTAATAAAACCCTTATTTACTGTTGACACTTCCATAAAAAGCATATATTATAAAGGAAAATATACCTTATGAGGTAAAAATGGGCGTAAAAAAAGGCAATTTATTTGCAGTACTTTCCTTATTAATAATATCCTTTATTTTTACTATGCCTGTTTCTGCCCTTATAGAAGAAGATGCCAAGCCCGTTTTTAAAAAAGCCCTCTATTTTGTTATGCAGGACAGCAAGGGTAAATACCAGATTGGTATTATGAATGAAGACGGTTCAAAAAAAGAAATACTTACATCCTCCGGAAATAACTGGTCTCCCTGCGTTGACCCCACAGGAAACAAAATAGCAATGTTTTCCGACCGCAGCGGCTCTGTAAATTTATATATAATGAATACTGACGGTACCAGGCAGGAAGCCCTTACAAAATATACTTCAAACAAAGTAATCCCCGACCTTTACAACAGAGGGCTTATACAGTGGGACAAAGAAGGCAAAAATATTTATTACTTAATGCATGGAAATATCTGGTCAGTTGATAAAATCGGCATTTCGCAGTCCGCATTGACACAGCACCACGATGTCACTTCTTTTAAACTGTCTCCAAATTACGCAAAATTTGTTTTCTTCAGGGAAAAAACAAAAAATAACAGCGGAATTTTTGTGATGAACGCAGACCTTACAAACGAAATACAACTGGCTAAAAGTGAAATAATATTTCCTTCATTTGACTGGTCCGGCGACGATTCAATTATTTATTCCGACAATGCCGGAATAAAAACAATAAACGCATCGGGGCTTGGTATAAAAACACTGTTTTCCACAAATTATCTTAAAAATGAAGTTTCATTCAACAGGGCAAAACTTGAAGCCAAACAACAGGTTTTTTCCTACATTAAAAATACAGAAAAAAACATACCGGTTATTTATATTAATAAAACAGAGGCAAAACAGCAGAAAGACCCCAAAGCAGACCTTAAAGTAACAGACAAGCCCGGCTGCTGCGCTGTTTTTTCAAAAGACGGTAAATTTATTTTTTATGTTGAAAACAACGATATATACAGCCTTGAATATGAAACCGGCAAAAAGAAAAAACTTACTTCTTTCTTTAATGCGTTTTTTCCGGCACCTTCAGAAATAGCCGATACCACACCGGCGAAAGGCAGTTTTAAATGAAAAATAAAATTTTCATAATCTTCATTCTCTTGCTGTGCGTAATTATTCCTTTCAGCGGCTGTAAGAAAAAAAAGACAGAGATTAAAGCCGTACCCACGCCTGTACCTACAGCGGTGCCGGCGCTTGATAAAATAATATATACATCAAACGGTTCGCTTTACTGGATTGACCGCGACGGAAATTCAAAACAGGAACTTTTTCCTGACGGAAAAAGCAAATGGTTTCCAAGTGTTTCTCCGGACGGCTGGACAATCGCGTATTGGGTGCATCAAAACGGGTACTTTAACCTTTGGACCGGTAATTTAAAAAATAACAGGGCAACGCAGATTACTTTTGACCGGGATTCCCTTGAAGGCGACACCACAAATTTAAAAATGAGCAATCCCGGCGGCTGGACAGCCGATTCGTCAGAAATAATTTATTCGCGCCGCAAAAATATCTGGAAGATAAACAGGGACGGGTATAACCCCGTGGCGCTGACAGATACGCACGATTGCGTTTCCCCCTCGCTGTCAAAAGACAACAAACTTATTTACATAAAAATAGAAAATGAAAATACTTCCAATATATATTCAAGGGAAAAAGATTTTATAAACGAAACACGCCTTACAAACTATACCAATAAAAAGGCCGCTTCACCTTCTTTTTCGCCGGACGGCAAAAAAATTGTCTTTACGCTTTTTGAAGGCGAAACATCAAACATTGCCGTACATGATATCGCTTCCGGAAAAACAGAAAATATCACCCTTGACGGAAAAAGCCATTCCCCGGTGTATTCTTATGACGGCAAAGATATTGTTTTTGTAAATTTCATAAATAATAAATATATTCCTGAAATATGGATAATGAGGCCCGATGGCACCAACAGGATGAAAATTTCTGATGAAAGCGGCGGCGTCTCGCCTTATTGGCTGCACAGAATTCTTGACGCGCCTCTGCCTACATACACGCCGACACCCGCGTCCGCGGATAAAACTTTACCTGCTGTAGTTCCCGGCAATAAAACAGTTTCACAGCCTGTTGCCGTTAAAACATTACAAACCACAGCGGCACCAATAAAAGCCACTGTAAAAAAAGGTGGCAAAGTTTCCGCCAATATAGTACAACCAACACCTACACCGGTTTCTTCGTCACCTGAAACCGTTGCAACCCCAATCCGCGCTGTCCCTAATAAATCTACAGGAGCCGGCTGGTAAATCAGCTCTTGCCGAGGTAGTTTCGAGGCTTAGAGATGATTTATACCCGAGCCATTATCATCAGTTTATGGCGAGTGGTATCACGCTCTTGCCGAGGTAGTTTCGAGGCTTAGAGATGATTTATACCCGAGCCATTATCATCAGTTTATGGCGAGTGGTATCTCTCCCTTGCCGAGATAGTTTCGAGGTTTATACCCAACCGCTGTTAAGCTGAAAGACAGATGCACAGAGGGTCTGAGGGTCGGAAGTAAAAACAAACATCAAATCAACTGCCGCGCATAATATCGAGCAATTTTATTATAGGCTCGATATTAAAAGGCGCGCCTGCCACTATATACAACAAACCCCGGTAAACCAAGAGACGGATGCATGGAAGATATAAGGGTCAGAAGTAAATAAAAAATTAAATACCCCGCCTGCCAGGCTAAAAACACCATAAAAAAACTAATCTGTTTTCACACTCTTGTTGTATAATACTTTCGGTATAAATTAACGTTATCAGGAGGCAATCATGGGCAGCGTAAAAGAGGTTGAAATAATAAAAGCCGCTACGGACAATTCAGAAGGTGAAGGCACTTTTACATTTTCTGACAGATACTCTGTTTTTGACTGGGGGGAAATGCCGGACCATATAGACCATAAAGGCGCCGCGCTTTGCACTCTTTCTTCATACTTTTTTAACCTATTGGCAAAAAAAGGAATTAAGTCCCACTTTCTTGGGCTTGCAGAGGGAAATAAAGTAATTACCTATGAAAATGCCTTTAAACCATTTAATAAAATGAAAGTTCAGGTCCTGCGCGTAATTCGCCCCGCTTATAATAAGGAAAAGAACACATATAATTACGCGCAGTATGAAAATGTTTCAGGCAATTACCTTATTCCGCTTGAAGTTATATACAGAAACAGCCTTCCGGAAGGTTCTTCCGTATTCAAAAGGATTAAAAATGGAGATGTTACTTTTCAGGCGCTTGGACTTGAAAAAATGCCTGTTCCCGGCGATGATTTACAGACACCCATACTTGACGTTTCCACAAAACTTGAACATACTGACCGCTACATTGACTGGACAGAAGCCGGTGTAATTTCCGGCCTTCGCTCAGACGGCATAAAAAAAGTTAAAAGCCTTATTCTTGAAATTAACTCTCTTATTACAGAAAGGTGTGCTGCCGCAGGCATTAAAAACGTTGACGGCAAATTTGAATTCGGCATGAACAGCAGCGGCGAATTAATTGTGGTTGATGTGCTTGGAACTCCGGATGAATGCAGGTTTACCATAGACGGTTTTCACATAAGCAAAGAAATAACACGCAGGCATTACCGCGGCACGCAGTGGGCGGAAGAAGTGGAAAAAGCCAAAAAAGAACGCGGCAATGACTGGAAAACTTTTGTAAAAACCGCGCCGCCTCCGCTTCCGTCACAGATGAAAAACCTTATTTCGCAGATGTATCAGGCTGTCACCAATGAAATATCAGGCACCAAGTTTTTTGACGTACCCGCGCTTTCAAAAATAATACCGGAGCTTAAAAAATATGACAAGTAACGCCCCAAAAAACGCGCAGTCATACAGATTAAGAATTCTTGAAAAAATAAAACCGTATTTTTCCGGCGATTCGCTGCTGGACGCCGGATGCGGCGACGGCGAAGACGCTGTTTTAATGGCGCCGTTTTTTAAAAAAACAGAAGCCATAGACCTGGAAGAATCAGTTAACTGGAAAAAGTTTGACGGGTCAGGTATTGAATTTAAAACCGGCAACTGCGAAAAGTTAAACTATCCGGTCGGTTCATTTGACACTGTTGTGGAAAAAGACATGCTGCATCACGCGGCCGATCCTGTAAACGCGGTAAAAGAAATGTGCAGGGTTTCAAGAAAAACCGTAATTATTCTGGAAGCCAACAGGTACAACCCCATTTTTTACCTTCACCTTACTTTAATGGGCGGGCACCAGCATTTTTCACAGAAACGTTTTGAAGAAACTATTAAACCCTGCAGCCTGCCTTATGAAATAAAACATTTTTCAGCCAGGGTAAGCCCGATAAATATGCCGTTTTTTATAAATCTGGTAAACAGCGCGTCTGACCTGCTTGAAAAGATTCCGTTTTACGGCCCCATCATAGAATACAACATGGCGGTTATCACAAAAAAATGAACTTTAAAGCGCGCGTAAAAAAAGTTTTATCATCCTTAAAAAATAATGAATGCTTTTACGCGGCCTGCGCTTCAGACATCTTTTATCTCTCCGGCTTTTCAGGCACTTTCGCAAAAATAATAATCACCCGTGATAAATCTTTTTTCATAACAGACAGCCGCTATAAGGGAATTACGGATAACCTGAAGCTGGCTTCTTTTTATGAAGTAATAATAACAAATAAATTTAAGGACACTCTTAAAAAAATACTTGCAGGCAAAACAAAAACTTATATTTCAGTACATACGCCCCTGTCAGATTATATTAACCTTAAAAAAACAACAAAGAACCCTCAGATTTCTTCCTTAATATCATCCATGCGGCTTATTAAAGATGGTGATGAAATACAGGCAATAAAACATTCTATTGAAATAAACGAAAACGCCATAATGGCTGTTATTAAAACACTTAAAACCGGTATAACAGAAAAAGACCTGTCCGCTGAATTTGAATACAGGGCAAAAAAACTTGGCGCTTCTTCGGTCAGTTTTAATACAATTGTTGCGTTTGATGAAAATGCCGCAATCCCGCACGCTATGCCTTCTGACAGAAAACTTCAAAAAGGGTCGCTTATCCTGCTTGACTGCGGGGTGAAGTGCAACGGCTACTGTTCAGACTTGACAAGGGTAATCAGCTTCGGTATAATAGGAACTCGCTTCAGGGAAATACAGCGCAGTTATGATATTGTAAGAAAAGCCAAAAAAACAGCTTTAAAAATGGTAAAAAACGGAAATAAAGCGGTTTTAGCGGACAGGGAAGCCAGGCGTGTGCTTTTTGAACACAAGCTTGATAAATTTTTCACCCACTCCCTTGGCCACGGCCTTGGGATAGACATACACGAAGAACCATATGTGAATTCCACCGCCGATACAGTATTAAAGCAGGGAATGGTAATAACCTGCGAACCGGGTATATACCTGGAAGGCAATTACGGAATAAGAATTGAAGATGATTATCTTGTAACAAAAGACGGGTCCGTTAAGCTTGGCTCAATGGATGATAAACTTATTTTACTTTAGGAGGATTTTTTAATGGTAAGCGCAAATGATTTCAGGCAGGGAGTTACATTTAAAATGGACGGAATTGTATATGAAGTCGTTTCATTTCAGCACGTTCAAAGGCCAAGGTTAGCCCCTCTTGTAAGGGCAAAAATAAAAAACTTGAAAGCCGGCGGAGTGGTTGAAAGAACTTTCTCTCCTGATGATAAATTTGAAGATGTACAGCTTGAACAGAGAAACCTTCAGTTTTCATACATTGACGGCGATGTTTATCACTTTATGGATACGGAATCATTTGAACAGTATGAATTTCCAAAGGAACAGATCGGCGAGCAGATAAAATTCCTTAAGGAAGAAATGATAATCAACATGCTTATGTTTGAAGGCGTTGTTCTTGGGGTAAAGATACCGTTTAAAGTGGATTTAAGGGTTGTGGAAGCACCCCCGGGAATCAAGGGAGATTCAGGCGGTTCAGTTACAAAACCTGTCACTTTGGAAACCGGCGCTATTGTCAATGTGCCTCTTTTTATTAAAGAAGGGGAAATGATAAAAGTTGATACAAGGACAGGCGAATACATAGAGAGATCAAAATAAGAAAAAAGAGGTGCTTAAAACATGGCAAAAAAGCCCGCGGTCAGCAAAGCAAAAATAGACGCCGAATCACTTACACTTGCCTTAACCATTATGGAAAAAGGGGACCTTGTTGAATTTATTTATGAACAGGGCGACTTAAAAATCCAGTTCAGAAGGCAGGGAGCTTTTGCTCCTGCTAATATTTCCTATTCTTCAGCGCCTGCCGGTGTTTCTATGCCGGCTATGCAGCATGCACCGGCTGCTGTTTCGGTTTCCGCGCCGGCTGCTGTTCCTGCCGCAGCCGCAGAAAATCCAAATGCGCACGCTGTAAAATCACCGATGGTAGGAACCTTCTACAGGTCGCCGTCGCCGGATTCTCCGCCTTTTATTAATGTGGGCGACACTGTTGAACCGGGAAAAACACTGTGTATAATTGAAGCCATGAAAATAATGAACGAAATAAAGTGTGAAGTTAAAGGAAAAGTAAAAGAAATTCTTGCTGAAAACGCTCAGCCTGTTGAATATAACCAGCCTTTAATAATTATTGAAAAATCCTGATTGAAAGGGGCCCTTACTTGTTTAAAAGAATACTAATCGCGAACAGGGGAGAAATTGCTTTAAGAATAATCAGGGCATGCAGGGAAATGGGAATTGAAACCGTGGCGGTTTATTCCGAAGCCGATGAAAATTCGCTTCACGTCCGATACGCGGATCACGCCATCTGCATAGGGCCAAACACGCCAAAATCAAGCTATCTTAACATTCAGGCAATTTTATCCGCCGCGGAAATTACTGACGCGGAAGCAATTCATCCCGGATACGGCTTTCTGGCGGAAAACGCGCATTTCGCGGAACTTTGCGCCAACTGCAACATTAAATTTATAGGCCCTTCGCCCGAAGCCATGCGCCTTATGGGCGCAAAAGCCAAAGCCATAGAAACAGCCACAAACGCGAAAGTTCCTACCACTCCCGGAAGCGGAAGAATTCTTCGCGATGAAGATGACGCGGCGGAAGTTGCAAAAAAAATAGGCTATCCCATAATGCTTAAAGCATCAGCCGGCGGCGGCGGGCGCGGAATGAGAGTGGCTCACACCGAACTGACGCTCCGCAGCGCGTATAAAACCGCAAGCCAGGAAGCACAGACCTCCTTTAATGACGCGTCCATCTATCTTGAAAAATTCGTGGAAGAACCGCGCCACATAGAAGTACAGGTGCTTGGCGACCCCAAACATAATAATTATTTCACACTGGGAGAACGCGACTGTTCTGTTCAGCGCAGGCACCAGAAACTTATTGAAGAATCACCTTCACCTTTCATATCAGATAAAATAAGGCGCGAAATGTGCGCCACAGCCCAGAAACTTATAAGGGCAATTAAATATGAAGGCGCCGGCACAATAGAATTTCTTATGGATAAAAATAAAAATTTTTATTTTATGGAAATGAACACAAGAATACAGGTTGAACACACGGTAACAGAAGAAGTCACCGGTTTTGACCTTATTAAAGAACAGATTAAAATTGCCGCGGGCGAACGCTGCTCCCTTCCTGCCAACAAAGATATTGCCTTAAGGGGGCATTCAATTGAATGCAGGATAAATGCCGAAGACCCTGATAATAATTTTATGCCGTCACCCGGAAAAATAACAGAATACAACGTACCCGGCGGCGCGGGCATAAGGGTTGACACGCATGTCTATCAGGGATATACAATTCCGCCTTATTACGATTCAATGGTGGCAAAAATTATCGCGCACGGTTCTGACAGAAAAGAAGCCATTTGCAGGATGAAAAGGGCGCTTGATGAGTTTGTAATTGAAGGAATAAAAACCACAATTCCGCTTCATAAAATTATACTTGAAAATGAAAATTTTATATCAAATAATTATTCAACTTCCTTCATTGAACAGATGGGAAAGTAACGGGGTGAAATAATGGAACAGAAAACTTTTTCCGGCAATATCAGAATTTCCGATGAAGCAATAGCGGCAATTGTTGCTATCGCGGCAAACAGCGTTGACGGCGTTATTGATATGGACAGCGGTACCGTCGGCGGAATCGCGGAAATTCTTGGGATAAAATACCTTAACAAAGGGGTAAAAGTTGACCTTAAAGGCGATACTGTTTCCGTTGACGTAAATATTATTATCGCTTTCGGCAGGGATATAATTGAAACAAGCGCCGAAGCGCAGGAAAAAATAAGGGAATCAATTGAACAGATGTCGGGGCTTATAGTTGACAAGATAAACCTTACAGTAACCGGAGTAAGGCCGGCTTCCGAAAAAAAGAAAATCTGAACGGAGGAAAAAAATGAGATACTTTAACCGCATTATTATTGCACTTAATACGCTGCTTTTTATAGCGGTGGGAATATTTTTTGTGTCTGTAAGCATTAATGCCGGCATGAATAAAATTGTAGTTGATAATATGAACACCGTTCTTACCAATTTAAACACGCAGTTTGCCGCAAGGCTTGTGGTTTTTATAACAGGCGCAATTTTACTGTTAATAGCCCTTATGACCATTATAGGAAACATACAGAATAAAATTAATGAAAGGACCGTTGTGCTGCAGTCTCCGCTTGGCGACATAATGGTATCGCTTTCCGCTATTGAAGATTTTTCAAAAATCATCAAGAATCAGGTTGCGGGCATAAAAGAAATACGCGGCAGGGTAACTTCCAAGAGAAAGGGTTTAAACGTCACGGCCTGGGCTACGCTTTATTCAGACCGTTCCGTGGCTGACGCCACTCAGGAAATTCAGGAAGCTATCATACAGTACATTAAATACACCCTTGGAATTGAAACCGAAATTAAACCGCGCATAATTGTTTCAAAAGTTGTTTATAAAACCCCTCAGGAAAGCGGAAAAGGAAAAAAATGACGGAATTTCTGAAATTAATATTACTTAACATAGGCCGTATAACAGGCGTACTTGCCGGTTTTATACTCGCGCTTTTTCTTGTTATCTTCGGAGTATGGAAAACCGTATTTATTCTTCTTCTGACAATTTTTGGTTTTATCCTTGGCAGGTTCTACGATGACGGTTTTGATATCAGAAAAACCTTCCGGGAAATACTTTCCGTCCTCCGGATGGATAAATGGCACAGCTGAAGAAAAGCCTTTACCGCATAATTGACGCCAATCTTAACAGGGCGCTTGAAGGAATAAGGGTATCTGAAGACATCGCCCGCTTTGCCCTGTCGGATAAAAAATCCACTTTATTGTTAAAACAGATCCGCCATGCCGCGGCTTCTGCCGCCAAAATTATAGAACCTGATTATTGTGCAATTGTTTCTTCGCGTGACAGCGAAAAAGACGCGGGCAGGTCTTTAAACCCAAAAAGTGAATTTAAAAAATCCGGCCTTAAAGAAATACTGATATCAAATTTAAAACGCGCTCAGGAATCCTTAAGGGTGCTTGAAGAAACAGCAAAACTTATTGATATTAAAGCGGCTGCCTCTTTTAAAGAAGCGCGTTATAATATGTATACAGCCGAAAAAAATATTCTTAAAAAAAGGAACCTAAAATGACACAGCTTGAATACGCAAAAAAAGGGATTATCACGGAAGAAATACGCCGTGTCGCGGCCGATGAAAAAGTAACTGTTGAATTTTTGATAGCAAAAATGGCAGCCGGCGAAATTGTTATTACCAAAAATAAAAACCACTCTAAGGTTAAAGCCACGGGTATAGGCAGCGGGCTGCGCACCAAAGTAAACGCCAACATAGGAAGCTCGCAGGATGTATGCGATATTAAAAACGAACTTGAAAAACTTGACCTTTGCGTAAAACACGGCGCGGACGCCGTAATGGATTTATCCACCGGCGGCGATATAAGGGAAATAAGAAAAGAAATAGTGGCAGCTTCGGTTGTCCCCATTGGAACAGTGCCTATTTATCAGACAATGGTTGATATAAAACGCGATGGCCGCGGTTTAACAGAAATGACCGCAGATGACCTTTTTAAAACAATAGAAGAACACGGCGAACAGGGCGTTGACTTTATAACAGTACACTGCGGTATCACAAAAAATACAGTGCAGTCGCTTTTATCACAGGGAAGAAAACTTAATATAGTAAGCAGGGGCGGTTCAATGCACGCCGCCTGGATACTGAACAATGAAAAAGAAAACCCGCTTTATGAACAGTATGACCGCCTTCTTGAAATTGCATATAAATACGACATGACGCTTTCGCTTGGCGACGGAATGAGGCCCGGCTGCCTGTCAGACGCCACAGACAGGGCACAGATACACGAACTGTCCGTGCTTGGCGAACTTGCAAAACGCGCTTATGATAAAAACGTACAGGTAATGATTGAAGGCCCCGGCCATATGCCTTTAAACCAGATAGTTACAAACATGCAGATACAAAAAAAACTTTGCAACAACGCGCCTTTTTATGTCCTGGGACCTTTGGTTACCGATATCGCCCCGGGTTATGATCATATCACCGCGGCAATAGGCGGCGCATTGGCGGCAGCTAACGGAGCCGATTTTCTTTGCTACGTAACCGCGGCTGAACATTTAAAACTTCCCGGCGCCGAAGAAGTTAAAGAAGGCGTAATAGTTTCCAGAATTGCCGCGCACGCGGCTGATATAGCTAAAGGTGTTCCCGGCGCGATTGAATGGGACAACAAAATGGCAGAAGCCAGAAAAAATCTTGACTGGGAAGCGCAGATTAACCTGTCTATTGACCCGGAGCGCGCGAAAAAAATGCGCGAATCTTCCAGGCCTTCCGCGGAAGATGTATGCACAATGTGCGGCGAACTTTGCGCCATTAAAGAAATGAACACAGCGCTTCTTAATAAGACAATTGAAGATAAAAAGAAAAAATAAAGTATAATTACCTTGTACTGTCTTAACAACCCGGTCAAAACATACACACTTGAAGGAGACAGCAATGCAGGTAAAAGGAAGGACTTTAAAACAGACCCTTGAATATTTAAAAGAAAAATTCGGGGAACAGAAACTTTTATCTTTCCTGGACAAATATCAGGAATTTGAAACCATTAATTCATGTTCCGACATTGACTGGTACCCCATAGAAACTTTAATTTCAGTTCTTGAAAAATCAGATTCTTATTTTGGTTATTGCGACCTTTCATTACTTGAAGAAATGGGCTTTTACGCGTCAAAAAAAGCTTTTGAAAGCTCACACAAACTTTTTACCGGAATGAAACCTGCCACGCTTTTTACAAATGCCCCTATGATATTTTCCACATATTATTCAAACGGCAGCGCCCGGGCGGAATTCATAAAAGATAACAGGGTAAAACTTACTTTAAACGATTTTCCATGCTCTCCGCACCTTTCAAGAAGGATACTGGGATGGTCAAAAGGGGTAATTGCCCTTACAGGCGGCAAAAACATAAAAGGCAGTGAACTTCCCTGCAAAAACGGCCTTTCTTTTATATTTGAATGGAATAATTAACAACTTTAAACATTATCCCATAACCATTTATCCCATATCCCATAAATGAGACCGAATGTTTAGATGCTTTGAAGAATAAAGCCTTGGTAGACGCGGGTCTTTAGCCCGCGGCAGTTGTTTTAGCAATTAAGTGTTTAAATCTAAAAATTCCCGCCTTAAAATCCACAATCTATCATCTCCGCCAGAGTGATGAGAGATACCCATAGCGCCAGCTTTAATTCACCATATATTCCGCTTCTGCTTAATGCTTAACTGTTTATTTTTTAAGACTTATAAATCACAGAAATACAAATTCCGGCCGCCACATAGCTTATAAGCCCCTGTGCCAGCCACGAGATTAAAAGCCCCTGTGTAAGCGTTCCTGCCGCTATAAGGGTAATTAACGGCTGGGTAATAAGTAAAAACCAAATCATAAATCCCATAAATATGCCTTTTATCATCCCTTTACCCGGAAGCCCGCCGTTTATTACAGAATAAAACCCGGCCATTACCATCCCCATTCCTATATTAAGGAATAGAAGCTTGTAAAACCACTTCATTGATATATTTTCCCTGAAAAGGTAACGTAAAGAAGGGTCTGTAAGCTGATTATTGTATTTATAAGCCAATGCCGCCACTAAAAAAAGAACAAAACCCGCAACTATCCCCGCCAGAACAAGCCTGAATATCTTTTCCATAAATACCTCCCGTGATTTTTGATGATATTAACACAGATAAAAGCATAAAACAAGTGTATTTGCACAATTAATGATATCTTAACGCAATATTTACTTCAAATATAAAATACCGTAATAAACTTACATTTTTTCTTGACAAAAAATCCATATCTGCTATAATTTATTCAATTATAACAGGGCAGGGTTATTAAACGTTCATTAAAGTAAACAGGCAAAACTTAATTTAACTTGATATTTATGCAATAAAGAAGCATAAAATACCCTTTAGGAAGGGGGGTGGATTAAGAGAGTTCAAAAAAACGCTCTTTACCCCATTTTTAAGCAAAGTTAAGCATTTGAACCAAAAAAACAAGGTAATTAAAAAAAACAGGCAGTTCAAAATCCTTTAGGAGGGCAATACGAATGAAGAAATTTATCACAGTAGTAGCTTTACTCGCACTCGTTGCCGGTTCCGCTTTCGCAGGCGTAACCACGGTAACAAAGCTCCAGTCACAGGCAAACTATCCGGGAGTTTTAGTACCGGGCAGCGTATCTGGAGCGCAGACATTCATCACAGACATCTCCCTGATGTCAAACGTAGCACTTTTTGAATACGTTGGTGATGCTTATGGTTTAACAGTTTTAAAAACAGACCTTGGAACATTCGCATTATCAGCAAGCCCGGCACTTGGCGGAAGCGACAACATGATCGGCCTTCAGTATGCAACAGGACTTGAAGGAATGGACGTTGCAGCAGGAATTCTTTATGGCGTAGAAAACAACGGATATGAAGCAGTAGACAATTCAGAAATTGACGGAAACAACGACGTTACATCTTATTATGACCAGTACCTTGGATTAACACTTGGCCTTGCATTAAAGGGCGACCTTGCACTTGACCTTTCATTAAATTTTGGCATGGGAAGCGGACAGGATCTTGAAAAAGACCTTAACGCGGACAAGAGCCTTAACGAAACAAGAACAAACGTATACTCCGATATGAATATCGGCGCAGCAGCAAGGGCCGGACTTGGCGACGGACTTTCAGCAGTTCTTGGAGTGAATTTCGAAATGAATTCATCTTCAGATAAGACAAAAGTAGAAGCAACAAACATTGAAGACGAAAATATCTATGAAGATTCTTACCTTACACTTGCAGCTTTAGTTGGAAAAGACATAAAGGCAACCGAATCACTTACAGTAAAGATGGCTTCAGGTGTTATTGTTGAACTTGATACAGTTGGAATGCACACATACAAAACAACCGGAGTAACAACAACATATGCTTTAGGCGATACAGACACAGATATGTATGTTTCAATTCCTTTAAACTTTGCTGTTGAAGGAAAACTTAATGAAACATGGACAATAAATTCCGGCGTTAGCGCAGAAATCGCTGCATCACGTGCTTCTTCAGTTAAATTCCTTGAAGATGCTGATTCTAAATCATTAACTGAAGACCGCAAAGACGGATACTTTAACATTGATCCGAACGTTGGCTATGCAATCGGCGTAACAGGAAAAATCGGCGACCTTCAGCTTGATCTGAACATTAACCCGTACTTCCTCTTAAGCGGACCTGAATTCATTTCAGGAAATACAGGAATGAACCTTAATTCCGACATAGCAGTTGTTTACAGCTGGAAGTAATTTAGGCAATAATATAATTTACAAAACGCCCGGGTTAACAGCCCGGGCGTTTTTTTTAAACAAAATTTTCGGGGGACATATTAATGAAAAAAATATTAATAACAGTTTCAATTCTTATAATAGCTTCTGCGTTTCCTTTATTTGCAGCAGCGGCTAAAACCGTAAAAGCAGAAGTACCTGCTGAAGTTGAAATTACAACCCTTGTGGAAGAAGCTTCACAGGCTGATTATCCGGGCGTACTTGTAAAAGGAAGCGTAACCGGCACAGACATATTTGTGCAGGATTTATCGCTTCTTGGAAACTCCGCCATATTTGAATACTTATATGATTACAGATATAATCCCGAAATGGATAATACTGAAAATTACATAAGCGGCCAGGCTGTATTTAATACAACTTATGGAACATTCGGAATATCAGTAAAACCTTCCGTATTATACGGAATGGAAGGCGCTAATTTCTATATAGTTGCTCCCATGATGTATTATGATTATATGCTTTATCATGTATTTGGCCTTTCATATGCCAACAAAATAGGCGATATTCCTTTTGGTATTTCCGCCCAGTATGCGACTGAAAAAAATAATTACAAAAATTTAAATTATTCAGACTCTGATGCCAATTTTAATGATATGCCCATGATAATAGATTATTCAAATGCCGATATACAGGACTATTCCGTACAGTATATGGCTTTAAAAGCGGGTGCGTCGCTTAAGATTGGGCTTCCTGTTGATGTATCAGTCAGCTTAACGCAGTACAATCATCTGGATTCCTGCGAAGACTGGTATAACGCTTATACTTATAACGGCTGGAGCAAAAGGGATTCTTCCAAAACAAACCTTAACCTGTCATTAAGGACAGATTTAGGCGAAGGCTTCTTTGTAATAGCGCTTCTGGACTGGACAAAATCCAACTTTACAGCACATGTTAAATATCCCAACAATAATGACGACTACAGAATAGTTTTTGACAACAGCAAACTGGCATTACAGGCTTTAACAGGAAAAACATTTGAATTAAGCAAATCATTTAAAGTATTAGTTTCATCCGGACTTGTAATGTCCGGTGAAAGCGCTCCTTTAATGTATATGGAATTCTTTACAAATAGCGGTCCAGGACTTGGCAAGTTCTATATAAGCAACGACTATGAAAATTCTTCAGTTTTTGAAATTCCTTTCCACCTTGCGGTTGAAGGAAAGCTTAACGAAACATGGTCGGTAAATTCAGGCGTAAACTTTACGCTTGTTGGTTTAAACGGCACAAAATACGATTTCCAGTCTGCAATGTTCAGCCCGGAACCTAAAATTACCCACTTAGCCACGGAATATGACAATGTAATTTCACCTGAATTGTCTTACAGCATCGGTTTAAGCGGAGTGATAGGCGATTTAAAGCTTGATATGTTCCTTAATCCCTATATCCTGATTTCCGGCCCTAATTTTATAAGCGGTCAGAATTCCGGTAATCTTAATTCAGGAGTGGCAGTAAGCTATCTCTGGAAATAAAACTTCTTTAACTTTTCAAAACCCGGGGTTAACAGCCCCGGGTTTTTTTATTTATTAATGGACATAGGTTATATTTTGTTTTATAGTATATGGACAAACTTAATAAAAGGGGAAACAGAATGAAAAAAATAGTAATGGCTTTTATATTAACAATTGCATTAATACCTTTTGCGGCAGCCGAAGGGACAGATTATTCATCGGTAGCAGCCACTGCCACGGCAATAACAGCTGCACTTCAGAATATGTCTGCAACGCCTGTTATTACTCCCGGTACCACAGCATCCCCCGCGGCAACACCGGCACCTTCACCCGCTGCGACAGCTGTTCCCACAAAAACAAGGACCATGTTTGATGATTTAGGAGATTTTCTTGGTATAAAAAAAGACCCTGCGCAGGCTCAGGCAGAAGCAGCGGCAGAAGCGGCAAGGGAGGCGGAAATAGCCGCCAAAAACAGGGAAAATGAAATTCCGCTGCCCGGCAAGCTTCTTATTGCCGCAGATATATTCGGCGCGGCAACAACGGCTTTTTCATGGCTGGGATATTCCAATTATATTTCTGATTATAATAGTATTTATGATGAAATTAACAACACTACTATGGATAATTATAACTTACTAAAAAATATGGAAAAACAAGCCAATGAAAAATTAACCACTGCAATTATTGTTACATCTATAACTTCCGCCTGTTTAATTTATACGGCTCTTGACGCTGCATGGCTTCACCTTGCCTTTCCTGTAAAGGTTCAGGCTGCCTATTACGATAACAATCCGGGCGTATTGCTGACATATAATTACTAGACCTCTCTTAAATAGCGCTTGACATTTTAACCGCATCTTCCTATAATACGCTGTCCTGTAGAACTTTGATTATTTATGTATATTTGTATTCCATAATGTGGTATTATTGCTTTGTTGATAAGTTTTGTGGAAAATCTTAATAACTTATTAAATGTCTTATTTATATGGCATTAATATTGTGGATAACTATACTTCAACTTGTGGATAAGTTGTGTAAAAACAAGGGGTATTTAAGCTTGAAAAACAAAGAATTTAACTGGGAAGTTATTATTAATTCCATTAAAGAAGAAAATAGCGGCCTTAACTTATGGCTTGAAAAGGCTACTGTGTCTTTTAACACAGAAAAAGACTGTGTTGTAATCACCATACCTGACTCTCTTCATCAAAAAACCCTTGCCAAGTATAAAAACGAGCTTATGGAATCAATTGAAAAGGGTTTTAGGCAGGTATCTGACCTTAAATTGGAAGTTATTAAAACTGAAGAACCCAAAAAAGACCAGTCATCCAAAATTGTCATTAAAGAACAGCAGATATTGCTTCCGCTTGACCCTCAGCACCCTTTTATACCTTCATTAAACTCGCGTTTCCGATTTGATAACTTCATAGTAGGCCAAAGCAACAGGTTCGCGCACGCTGCCTGTAAAGCAGTGGCAGAGGCACCGGGACAGGCATACAACCCTTTGTTCATCTATGGGGGCGTAGGGCTTGGAAAAACACACCTTTTACACGCTATCGGAACATACATTTATGAACAGGATCCTTCAAAAAAAATAATGATAATCACAGCGGAAAAATTCCTTTTTGAAGTGACTCAGGGAATCCGCGAAAATAAGATGGATGAATTTAAAAACCGCTACAGAAGCACTGACCTGCTTTTAGTGGATGACATTCAGTTTTTACGCGGCGACGCCACAATTGAAGAATTCTTTCATACTTTTAATGAATTATACAACCACAACAAACAGATTGTGGCCACATCAGATTCCCCGCCCGGCGACTTGAAGCTTGAAGACCGACTTAAATCAAGGTTCTCTTCCGGAATTATTGCGGATATTCTTGCTCCGGACTTTGAAACAAGGGTGGCTATATTAAAACAGAAAGCCATGGAATCCAACAAAGAAGTTCCTGATAATGTTATCGGGTATATAGCGGAACACATTGATAATAATATAAGGGAACTTGAAAGCACGCTTAAAAACCTGCTGATACTGGCGGAAAACCCCGAAGAACTTGATATTGAACTTGCCAAGAAAGCAATTAAAATAAGAAATCCAAAGTTTGACCAGGCAAAAAAAATAGGTATTGATATGATACAACAGATAGTTTCCGATTATTTCGGAATAAAAGTACAGGACCTTTTGTCCAAAAAAAGGTATGAAAACATAGCAAAATCACGCCAGGTGGCAATGTATATCACGCGCAGCCTTACAGATTATTCGCTTGTTCAAATAGGCCAGTATTTTGGAGGCAAAGACCACACAACAGTTATGCACGCAATAAATAAAGTTGATAAACTTGTAAAATCAGACGATAAATTTAAAAACTCAATAAATGAAATAGTAATGAGAGTAAAAAAGTAAATATTAATTTTTTTGTTACCCCGTCATTACACAGAAGCTGAATATTTTTCATCCTTTATTTGCTTGTCAAGCCTCAAAGCCTCAAAGCATCTAACCTTCTGTGTGTTTAAATTTGCTTTCTTTATTATATTATTTATTAATACGGTTTATGTTAACAACTATCATAATAACGTGTTCATTAAAATGTTAATAAAAATAGGGTCATTTTTTTGTGGATAAATACCGGGTTATGTATTAAAATATTATAACAATTAACATTAACAAAACTTATAAAGCTTTTTAAAATATAATATTTTTAAGGTTATTAGTCATATTAACACTACAACAACTACAACAAAGGTTATATATATTTAAATAATTGTTATTGATGAGTTTTTACAATGTTGAAAACTTTTAAAAATATTTTATTCAGGAGGAAATATGAAAATAAAGACAAATAAAGAAGAAATTTTAAATTCGCTGCAGGTTGCACAATACTTTATAGCTTCCGGTTCCACGTTACCCCTTCTTTCCAATATCCTTTTTGAAGCTGACGGTGACTATTTAAACCTTACGGCAACAGATATGGATATAAGCGCTAAAATAAAATGCAAAGTGGAAAATATAAAAGAAGAAGGAAAAACCACAATTCCAAGAAAGATAATTACCCTTATTAAAGAATTTGAAGACGGCGCGGATATTACAATAGAATCGGATAAAAACGACAATATAAGTTTAAAATGTAAAAAAGCGGCGTATAAAATGCCGGGCCTTCCCGCGGAAGATTTTCCGGCGCTTCAGCTTGATGAAAAAAAACTTGAAAGCGTAACTATTTCACAGGCGCTGTTAAAAGAAATACTTGATAATATTCAGTATGCCGCTTTAAAGGACACGTCAAAGAGAAATTTAAACGGGGTATTTATAAAATTTGAAGGCAATAAAATAGAAGCAGTGGCAACAGACGCGCACAGGCTTGCTTATTATAAAGCAGAAACAAAATCACCTGTTAAAGGAAAACTGGATTATATTATACCCCTTAAAACCATTAACGAAATTTCCAGGGTTTTAAATCCTTCTGATGAAACAGAAATTACTCTTAATTTTTATGAAAAAGTTATTGAATTTATCTTTCCTAACATGGAAATTGTATCCAGGGTAATAGATGAAAATTATCCCAATTACTCGCAGGTAATTCCCAAAGATTTTAATATGAAAGCGCTTATTAAAAAAGAAGAACTTGCATCATCCATCAGAAGGGCCGCCGTAATTTCAAGCGACAAATCCAAAATAGTACTTTTTAAATTTGAAAATAACAAACTGTATATCAATGTTTCTACCGCGGATGAAGGCGAAGCGTTTGAAGAAATTGATATTACTTACGACGGTGAACCCATTGAAGTTTCGTACAATGCTGTTTATATCATGGATTTTTTAAAAGCCAATGAATCAGAAAATATTGAAATTAAATTAATCAGTTCCATGAATCCCGGTGTTATGAAAGCAGAAGGAAAAGAAAATCTTACTTACGTTATAATGCCCATAAGAAAATAATAAGAATATAGCGCAGGCACAACAAGGAGAATAGAATAATGGAAGAAGAGATAAAACCCGGCGGAAGAATAATTCAGGCGGCCATAGAAGACGAAATAAAAACATCATATCTTGATTATTCAATGAGTGTAATTGTGGGAAGGGCGCTTCCTGATATCCGCGACGGTTTAAAACCCGTTCATAGAAGGGTCCTGTATGGAATGCACGATATGGGGCTTTACAGCAATAAATCATATAGAAAATCCGCTAAAATAGTCGGAGAAGTAATGGGTAATTATCATCCCCACGGCGACTCCTCTATTTACGATACCATGGTCAGAATGGCGCAGCCATTTGTATTCAGAATGCCGCTTGTGGACGGACAGGGTAACTTTGGTTCGGTGGACGGCGATCCGCCCGCCGCAATGCGTTATACAGAAGCGCGTTTAAGCAAATTTGCGGAAGAACTTTTAAAAGACCTTGATAAAAACACGGTTGATTTTGTACCTAATTATGATGAATCCACAAAAGAACCCACAGTGCTGCCGGTATCTTTCCCGCACCTTCTGGTAAACGGTTCTTCCGGTATTGCCGTAGGTATGGCCACCAATATTCCTCCCCACAATCTTGGCGAAGTTATTGACGCCACAATTATGGTAATAGATAATAAAAATACAAAAATAGAAGAAATTATGGGTGTGATAAAAGGCCCGGATTTTCCCACAGGAGCTTTCATAATAGGAAAAGAAGGAATAAAATCGGCATACAGTACGGGCAGGGGCTCTATTGTAATGCAGTCAAAGATAAAAATTGAAGAAAGTAAAAAAGGCAAAAAACAGATAATAATCACGGAACTTCCTTATATGGTAAACAAAGCCAATCTGCTTGAAAACATAGCCAACCTTGTAAAAGATAAAAAAATTGAAGGTATTACTGATTTAAGGGATGAATCGGATAAAGACGGCACCAGGGCTGTAATTGAAATTTCAAAAAATGACAATCCTGAAATAATTTTAAACCAGCTTTATAAACACACGCAGATGAGAACCACCTTTGGCGTAATAATGCTTGCTATTGTGGATGGAAGGCCGCGTGTCCTTAATATTAAAGAATTCCTTGAAAATTTTATACAGTTCAGAAAACAGGTAATAATAAGAAGGCTTAAATTTGAACTTGATAAAGCGGAAAAACGCGCGCACATTCTGGAAGGTTTAAAAATAGCGTTAAAGTATCTTGACAGGGTAATAAAAATAATAAGGGGCTCTTCCAGCACAGAAGAAGCCAAAGGCAAACTTATTGCCGCTTTTAACCTGTCTGTCATGCAGGCGCAGGCAATTCTGGACATGAGGCTTCAGCAGCTGACAAACCTTGAAGTTGAAAAACTGGAAAACGAATACAAAGAACTTTTAAAACTGATTGAAAAATTAAAGTCAATTCTTGCAAGTGAAAAGAAGATTCTTGATTTGATGAAAGAAGAACTTGTTGAAGTCCGCAGAAAATATTCGGATGACCGCAGGACGCAGATAATTGCCAAAGAAAAAGAAATGACAATGGAAGACCTTATCCAGGAAGAAGATATGGTGGTTACCATTACGCACCGCGGGTTTATTAAAAGGACTCCTGTGTCCGCTTACAAAGCGCAGAAGCGCGGCGGCCGCGGCATAATTGCCATGGAAACAAAAGAAGAGGATTTTATAGAAGACCTTTTTGTTTCCAACACGCATGAATTCTTAATGTTCTTTACGTCCAAAGGGCGCTGCCACTGGCTTAAGGTATATGAAATACCCGAAGGCGCAAGGCAGACCAGGGGCAAAGCGATTGTAAATCTTATTAAGCTTGAAGAAGGCGAAACCGTGGCGGCATATGTTTCAGTTAAATCATTTGAAGAAGATAAGTACCTGATAATGTCCACGGAATCCGGGCTTATTAAAAGGTCTAACTTATCGCTGTTTGGAAATCCAAGAAGCGGCGGCATTATAGCCATAGGGCTTAATGATGACGATAAGCTTATTGATACAAAAATAGCGTCGGAAAAAGATGAAATTTTCATAGCTACAATGGACGGTATGGCTATCCGCACAAAGGTAAAACAGTTCAGGGAAATAGGGCGTACAGGAATGGGCGTACGCGGGATAAACCTGAATAAAAAAGATAAAGTGGTAAGCATGACAATACTTGGCTCTGATAAAAAAGATTCCACGCTTTTAACTGTCACTGAAAAAGGTTTTGGAAAACGCACAAAAATTTCAGAATACAGGGAACAAAGCCGCGGCGGAAAAGGGCTTATAAGCATAAAGGTGACCGATAAGACAGGCGAAGTTGTTTCCATTAAGCTTGTGGAAGACGCCAATGAGCTTATGATAATTACAAATAAAGGCACCCTTATCAGGACAAAAATAAAAGACATTAAGACCATAGGCAGAAATACACAGGGTGTCAGGTTAATTAAACTTAAAGACGCGGAAAAAGTAAGCGCGGTGGCAAGGGTTGCCGAAGAAGAGGAAGAAGTACAGGAATAACAGCGGCGGTTAAATTTACAAGGGTATGACGCCATAAATATTTTTTCATGGAATACATTTTTAAGGAGGAAGTAAATGAGTAAAGGTTCTCTTATAAGAAATATGCTGCTTGCGGCTGTGTTTCTGTTTGGCGTGCCTGCCGCGGTATTTTATCTTTATGATACGTCCAGAGTGGCGCAGTTAAATGAACTTAATTCCAAAATAGCCTGGGCGGACAAGCAGAAAGAGATAAATATAATAAGCGAACAGATGAAAGAAAAACTTAACATCGTGCATAACGGCACTGTAATGCTGTCCGAACAGAAAATTCAGAGTAAATATTCAGGCGTTACATCGGATTATATTATCCGCAATTCCAGTTACAGCAACCTTAAGGTAAAATCAAAAATAAAATCCGCTTATCAGAAAAAAGTATCAGGGCTTTCAGGTGTTACGGCATTATTATATCCCAACGGCAATGTGCTTGCCGGAGCCGAATCATCAAGTTCGGGGAAATTCGCCCAGAATGCCAAATTTATCCAGGCAAAAGCTTCAAAAAAGATAATAAGCGATATTAAATTCAGTGAAGGGATCGCTGAATATTTTATCCCTGTTGTTGATATTAAGGACAACCTTGCTTCTGTTTTATATGTAAAAGAAAATATAGAAGGATTATCTGACAGAATACGCAAAGAAACCCAGTCTGTAAGGGGCCGTAATTTTATAGTTAACATGGCGGGGACAGTGCTATTAAGCACGGATAAATCCAAGGAAAACGCCGAAAACATACAGGATTCAAAAGATTTAAAGGTTATTTTAACCGATAATGTTGAAGATGAAAATATTAAAGAGGCTGTTTATGTGAATGAAAGGGGCCTATTAGCTTACAAGAAAAACAGGGAAACAGGATTAATTTCATGCGTCTTTACCCCTTATATGGATTATAAATCACTGCAGTCTGATAATGCAAAAAAATACACTCATTCAATTTATGACACCAAATATATACTGCCTGTTTATGGCATACTTGGGCTGGGGCTTTTAATAGGGTTTCTGATAATAATAGGTTCAAGCGGCGCCCCTTTTGCTCCGGTTTCTAAAATTACAAAAGCAATGACTCACATAGACGAAGAAAGTTTTGAATCAATGCTGCCCAAACTTAAAAGCGGGCCTTATAAAAAAATGTCGGATTCTCTTGTGATATTAAAGGGAAGGATAAACGCGTCGGAAGACAAGGCGGCCAAACTTTCACAGATGTCAAAAGAACTGGAAGAAGAACTTTCAAAAGAAGCGTCAAGGGCGGATATGGAAATATCAGAACTGCGCGATGCTTTAAAAATAGCGGAAAACAGCAAGATAAATGTTGAAGAAGAAACGTCAAAGTTAAAAGCGGAAACCGCAAGGGTTAAAAAAGAACTTGAAGATAAATTAAAAGCGGCGGCAGATGAAGCAAAGTTAAAAATTGACGCCCTTGAAAGGGAAAAAATACAGCTTAAGGAAGAAGCAAAAAAATTAAAAGACGCGCCTGTTGTTTCTGATAAGGAAGACATGCGTACTGACGCGGTTTTAATGATGAACACCGAATTAAAAGGCGTGCTTTCGGTTATTAAAACCTATATTTCTTCTGTCCTTGGCGGCGAAGGTAAAATTACCGACGCGCAGCAGCAGTTTTTGGGCGTGGTTATCAATAAGTCGGCAAGGCTGGAAAGGCTTATAAACGACCTGTCAGAACTTGCAAGGCTTGAAAAAGGCGAAATAAAATTAAACCAGAATCCTGTGGATGTTAATACAATAATTCAGGATATAATTTTTTCCGTGCAGCCGCAGGCTGACGTAAAAAAAGTGGAAATTAAAACTAAATTTATGCAGACTTTAAATTCCGCTTCAGGCGATTCCGCAAGGCTTTCCGCTGTGCTGTCACAGTTACTGACACAGTCCATTAAAGTATCGCCAAGAGGCGGTTCTGTATCGGTAGAAACAAAACAGGAAGGCACGATGGTTAAAATAGTGATAATGGATTACGGAATGAGTATGCCAAAGTCAAAGGCAGAATCATTATTTTCAAATTTTCACGGGCCTGAATCGCAGGCCGGCCCGGAATTCATTAATTCGGGTTTAAGGTTTCCTATCATAAAAGCCGTTATTAAAAAGATGGGCGGCGATATCTGGATAGAATCAGAAATAGGAAAAGGAAAGGCATTTATTATCTCCCTTCCGTTTGATAAAAAAGGCGGCTTTAAACCTGATGCTGTTCCGGCATTTAAACCGGAAACCGTGAAACCTGCAGCGGAAATAAAAAATACAATGCCGGAAATAAAACCTTTGGCTGATGAAAAACCGGCGCCGCTTCCTGAAATTGCGGAACTTCCGGAAATTAAACCGGAGCCTGAACTTCAGAAACCTAAAATAATGAATCCTTTTGCGTCCATGTTCGGCGGTCAGGAACCGCCAAAAGAAAAACCGGCGGAAAAACCGCAGGGGTCTTTTAAAATACAGACTAATTCTATGGCAGGCTGGGACGCATCAAAATCCCCGGAAACACAGCCGGAAGTCATAAAAGTAAATGATATTCTTGATATGGAAAAACCGGCCGGGCCTGTGCCTGACCTTCCTGGTAAAGACGTAAAGATATCAGATAAACTTCTTGAAAAAGAGCAGCCTGCGCCTTTTAACGGCGAATTGCCGCCGCTTCCGGACCTTGAAGATGACAAAGGTACAGATATCATATAAAAGGGGTGGTGTTTTTGAAAAAAATCGCCGCTGCTGCAGTTTTACTGCTGTCAGTGATGTTTACAGCCGCCTACGCAGAAACAAATGTAAACGGGACACTTGAAAAAAGTGAAACGTGGAATGTTAAAAATTCACCGTATATTATTAGTGATAATGTCACTATAGGAAAAAAAACAATAATAAATGTCCAGCCGGGCACGGTGATTAAATTTAAAAAAGAAGGCAAAATTACCGTCCAGGGCGTCTTTAACTGTAAAGGGCTGCCGGCAAATCCCGTAAGGCTTCTGCCCTTTGACGGTGAAACTTTTTATGAAGGCCTTGTTTATGAAGGTAAATATAAAAGTGTTATGGAATTTACGGTTTTTATAAGGGGCACAATTAAAGTTGAAGGCGGAAGTTTAATTTTTTCCAACAATTATATTTTAAATGCCACAGGCATTACGCTCTTTCATTTTGCCAAGGCGGTAATTAAAGACAGTTATTTTTTTAACAATACTTACGGCGTATATGCCGAAGGCCAGAAAATGAGTTTTACGATAACCGGCAATACTTTCAGTAAAAACAGGTTTGCCGTTTATCTGCAGCGCTTTGATGACACCAAAATGCTCATTGAAAAAAATAATTTTTTATCAAGCACCGTTAATGTGACAAATTATTCGGCGCTTGACGCGGATTGTAAAAATAACTTCTGGGATTATACGGAAGACAACAAAATACAGAAGTTTATGTATGATAAACGAAATAATCCAAAAGTGGGCTCTATTAATTTTAAACCTTTCGCGCAGCAGAAATTTGCGGCGTGGATGCCGCCGGTTCAGTTTCAGTCGCTTGTAAAATATTACTTGTCTTTAAAACGCCCGGATGAAGAAACGCCAAAAGTCACCATAAACGCTGGCGCAAGCGGTTTTATGCCGCTGTCGCCGGATTCGCTTAAAGAAGACACAAAATTCGGGCTTGGTTTAAACGCGGAATTTCAGTTAAGTATTAACGGCGCTTTCAGGCTTGGAGTCGCGGGCAGGACGGTTTCACTTGCCAATGATAAAGATTTTTATAAATATGAGCTTAATATGACGGATCTGCTTGTGAATGTTTACTGGTATATGGGCTACAGAAAAGACCTGTTCTTAATGCCTTACTTAAGGCTTGGCAACGGGGTTGCCCTTGTCAGCACCATGTATCTGTTTGACGGCGGTTATTCAGAAAAAAAGAACGAAATAGACTATACGGCAGAAGCCGCGGCAGGCGTGGAATTTATTATTCTTAAAATGTTTTCAATAAAGGCTGACGCGGGTTATAACTACACATTAACCCAAAACGGAAAAAACATTTCATATCCGTTTTTAAATATAAGCGGCGGGGTTGTATTTGATGTTCCGCTTTTTTTAAGCGAATAAAAATGGAAGAAATTAAAAATATAGTTGAAAAGCTTATTAAAAAAACCGGTTTTTCAGAAGATATGGTGATTGAAAAGATTCACGATAACTGGAGCAGGATAGCCGGCCAGAAACTTTGTTCAAAGACAGAGCCTTTTAAATATAATGAAGGAAAACTTTTTGTTTACGCGGACAACAGTACGGTAAAATCAGAACTTGGGTACATCCGCCGTGAAATAATTAAAAAAGCAAACCTTGCGTCCGGAATTGACGGCGTAAAAGAAGTGGTTATAAGGATAAAAGGATGATGAAAACGCTTCATATAGGCCAGGGTGTTTTTTTTGGAGAAGATGAAATAATAGGAATTTTTTCTTCGGTTGGATTAAACACTGTCTTGCTTGAAAAAATGAAGGAAGGCAGAAAAGTAAGGAATGAATCTGAAAAACAGAAAAGCCTGGCATTGGTTGAAAAAAAAGGAAAAGTAATGCTGTATTTTTCCCGTATAAATGCGGGAAGCCTTATAAAACGGATAACGGAATAAACGGAGGAAATAAATGGCAAAGAAAGATAAAAAAGCCTCTAAAAAAGAGGAAACAAAACAGGACAAAAGTATTAAAGCCGAAAAAGAAACACAGGCTGAAAAACCAAAAGACGCAAATAAACAGGACGCTTCAGCCAGCGATTACACGGCCGATAAAATTACCGTTTTAGAAGGGCTTGAAGCCGTAAGAAAAAGGCCTGCCATGTATATTGGAAGCACATCGGGAGCAGGCCTTCACCATCTGGTATATGAAGTGGTGGACAATTCCATAGACGAAGCCATGGCGGGATATTGCGACAATATCAATGTCATTATCCACGTGGACAACAGTATAACCGTTATAGACAACGGCCGCGGTATACCTGTGGAAATACATAAACAGATGAAAAAATCCGCTCTGGAAGTTGTTTTAACAGTACTTCATGCCGGCGGTAAATTTGACCATAATTCATATAAAGTATCCGGCGGGCTTCACGGTGTGGGTGTTTCCTGCGTAAACGCGCTGTCTGAATGGCTTGAAGTGGAAGTAAGAAGGGACGGAAAAGTGTACACGCAGAGTTACGCGCGCGGAGTTGCCCAGGCGCCGGTAAAACAGATAGGCACAGCCAAAAAAACCGGTACAAAAATAGTTTTTAAGCCTGACGCGAAAATATTTGACACGCTTGTGTACAATTATGAAATACTTGCCACAAGGTTAAGGGAACTTGCTTTCTTAAACAAAGGGATCACAATTACCATTATTGACGAACGCGCCGATGAGCCTAAAGAAGAAATGTTTAAATTTGAAGGCGGTATTTCTGAATTTGTAAAGCACATGAATAAAAACAAGGAAGTAATAAATAAAAAACCTGTTTACATTGAAGGTGAAAAAGACGGCACTATAATAGAAGTGGCGCTGCAGTATAATGACGGGTATTCCGAAAATATATTTTCGTTTGTCAATAATATAAGGACCATAGAAGGCGGAACCCATCTTTCCGGTTTTAAGACAGCGCTTACAAGGGCCGCGTCAACTCATGCAAGAAAAAATAACCTTATTAAAAAAGATAATTTTACAATACAGGGAGATGATGTCCGTGAAGGCCTTTACGCGGTGGTAAGCGTTAAGGTACAGGATCCGCAGTTTGAAGGGCAGACAAAGGCAAAACTTGGAAATTCGGACGTGGAAGGCATTGTAAATTCGCTTGTATATGAAAAACTTGTTTCATATTTTGAGGAAAATCCGGGTGAAGCAAAAAAAATAATAGGCAAAGCGGTTTCTGCCGCGGAAGCGCGCGAAGCCGCAAGAAAAGCGCGTGACCTTGCCAGAAGAAAAAGCACTCTTGATTCCGCGGGGCTTCCCGGAAAACTTGCTGACTGTTCTGAATCTGAACCTGAACTTTGCGAGCTGTATCTGGTAGAGGGAGATTCCGCCGGCGGTTCTGCAAAAATGGCAAGGGACAGAAGGACACAGGCAATACTTCCGCTTAAAGGAAAAATTCTTAATGTGGAAAAAGCCCGTATAGACAAAGTGCTTTCCAATGACGAAATAAGGACTATGATAACAGCCATAGGCGCCGGCATAGGCAAGGATAATTTTGACGTCACTAAGGCGCGTTATCATAAACTTGTTATTATGACAGATGCTGATGTTGACGGCGCGCATATTTCCACGCTTATTTTAACTTTTTTATTCAGGCAGGCTATGCCGCTATTAGAAGCCGGTTATGTGTATATCGCCCAGCCGCCGCTTTATAAGATAAAAAAAGGCAAGTCAGAACGCTATCTAAAAGATGATAAAGAAATGAATGAATTCCTTTCAGCGGAAGGTACAAAAGACCTTAAACTTGTCATGTTAAGTAAAAAAGGCAAAGATAAAGAAGTAAAAGAAGCTGACCTTAAGGAAATTCTTGGATATGTAATTGACCTGGAACATATGATTCCCAGATTAAAGAAAACCGGATGCAGCCTTCAGAGTTTCCTTGAAGCCCGCGAAAAATGGAAAAAAATACCCATGTTTGAAATAGGGCATAAGGGAAAAACCGAATACGCTGACAATGAAAAAGAAGCTGTGGAAATAATTAAAGACCTTCTTCCGAAAATAAGCGCCAAAATTACTTTTGATGATATTGTGGAAATAATAAAAAAGAATAAAGAGACTTCTTACATGATAGACCTGCGTGACAGGGCGGAATTAAGGACTATTGATGAGATTATGAAAAAACTTGAAAATTACGGGCTTGACGCGGAAGGCCTTTTTGAAGAAGAGATGGAATCTGTATCAAAAGAAAAAGGCGAGAAAAAAGAAAATGTGCTGCCTGTTTTTAAAGCTGTGGATGATTCCGAAGAAACCCTTCTGTTTACCATAGGTGAACTTGCCGATTACATTAAAGACAGGGCGAAAAAAGGGCTGCACATACAAAGGTATAAGGGCCTTGGTGAAATGAACCCCGAACAGCTCTGGGAAACAACCATGGACCCAAGGACAAGAACATTAAAACAGGTTACAATGGAAAATGTGGCCAAAGCAGACGAACTTTTTACGATTTTAATGGGTGATGAAGTCGCGCCAAGAAGGGAATTCATAGAGACCCACGCGCTTGAAGTAAAAAATCTTGATATATAAGCGGATATAATCACAGCCGGAGAAAAAAATGACAAAAAAAGAGTTGATTCTTTGTCTGAAAGAAAGTTTTATTTTTTCCGGAGTTAAAGACAGCGGGCTTTTAATAATTTTGCAGCATATGAAAGAAAATATGTATGCCGCCGGAGATACTATTTTCAGCGAAGGTGAAGCCGGCGATTCGCTTCACATCATAATTTCCGGAGTGGTAAGGGTGGTGAAGTATTCAAAAGACGGCAAGACAAAGACCCTTGCCATATTAAAAAGAAAAGACGCTTTTGGCGAGATGGCCCTGCTTACAAAAGAAGCGCGGTCCGCCACGGTGGAAGCTTTTGAAGACACCGGGACGCTCAGTATTTCCCGTGAAAATTTTGAAGAAATTATATCCAAAGAACCTTCAATTTCGCTTCAGATAATTAAAAGCCTTTCTGAAAGGCTTTCAAAAGCGGACCGTGATATAAAAATTCTTGCGCTCGGAAACGCTAAAAGCAGAATAGCCTGCGTGCTTATGGATTTTAAAGATGAGGACGGAAAAGTTAAATTTACGCATCAGGAGCTGGGCGATTTAGCAGGCCTTACAAGGGAAACCACGACAAGGACTCTGCTTTTAATGGAAAAAGAAAAAATTATCAATGTAATAAAAAGAAAAATATATATTAAAGACATTAAAAAAATGAAAGAATTGTGCGTATAAAAAATTTAAAAAAATACAGGGTGAAATAATGGAATTAAAAGCGGTAATTTTTGATGTGGATGGGGTTATAATTGACACAGCCCCCCTTCACCATAAATCCTGGGAAACGGTTTTAAAAAGGGATTACAATATGAAATTTACTTTTGCGGATTTTAAAAATAAGATAGACGGTATGCCGCGGGCAAAAGGGGTAAAAGCTCTTTTACCGCTGGCAGATGACAAAGAAGTGGAGCGTATATGCGCTGAAAAACAGAAATTTTTTGAAATATACCTTAAAAAAAACGGGGTAAAAATTTTTAAAAGCACGGTAAACCTTATAATAAAACTTAAAAACGAAGGCATAAAAGTGGCTATGGCAAGTTCAAGCAAAAATGCCGCGCCTATTCTTAAACAAGAGGGTATTTTTAAATATTTTGATATTGACGCGGAAGGGGCGCTTGCGAAAAAGGGAAAGCCGTTTCCGGATATTTTTTTAAGGGCGGCAAAAAAAATGAAAGTTAAACCGTCTGAATGCGCGGTTTTTGAAGACGCTCAGATAGGCATTGACGCAGCCAACGCGGCGGGCATGATAAGCATAGGCGTCACAAGGGAACACAAACTGAATAAAACAAAGCTTAACGTAAAAAATATGAGAGAAATTAACGTAAAAAAAATCAGGGAGTTATTTAAATAAAGGCGTATATTTTCAGGGGGATTAAAAGCAGGAGAAAAAAATGAGAAAAAATAAAGCGCCCGTAAAAAGCATTATGTTCTTAAGCGCGTTAATAGGCATGCTGATTGCGTTTGGTTATGACCCGCTGTTTAAACTGCTGTCAGCAACACTTTCAAAAAAATTTGCTGTCTCGCCATGGGAAGATATTCTGGCATCCGTAATTCTTGGAGCTTTTTACCTTGGAGTGCTGATATACCTGTTTGCAATGATGAACCTTTCTTCTTTTGCTTCAAAAATATTAAAGCATATGGTAAACCAGATGAGAACCAAGGAAATTCTGCCTGCGGGTTTTCAGATGAAAACAAGGGGCGGTTATGCGGCTGCATACGCAAATATCCTTAAAATATTTGACCTTTTTGTATGTTCATTTATCAGCGTCAAACAGGATAAGGATAAGTTTAAATCTTCACTTGGAAAATATCTTGACCCTTCTTTAAAAGATGAAATAGAGAACCGCGGGATTAACGAACATTATGTGGGGGGGAAGAAAAAAACCGCCACCATATTTTTTTCAGACATAAGGGGCTTTACGTCTTTTACGGAAAATTCAGAGCCGGAAAAGGTGGTTATGATGTTAAACGAGTATTTCACAATTGCTACAAAAGCAATTCAGAAAAACAGGGGCAGGGTTAATAAATTCATCGGAGACGCGGTAATGGCCGTGTTTGAAGAAGCTCCCAAGTACATAGATTATCTTGACGCGGATAAAGCTATTTTATCAGCGCTTGATATACAGGTGCAGTTTGCCATGAAATTAAAAGAGTGGAAGGAAAAAGACCCAACCCTTAATATAGGCCTTGGAATAGGGCTTGCAAGGGGAGAGATAATAACAGGCAATATGGGTTCTGAAGAACGGCTTGAATACACCGTAATAGGCGATACGGTAAATTTTGCAAGCAGGATATGCGGCACAGCCTTAAACGGTCAGGTGATAATTTCAGAAGAAGTATATAAGCAGGTGGAAACAATCGTGGAAGTGGATTCGCTTCCGCCCGTGGAAGTAAAAGGCAAAGCCGGTTTTCATAATGTTTATTCTGTAAAAACAAGAAAAATGCTGATATAATTTTGATTATGAATAATATTAATAATACGGGTTTTAAAACAGCCGCAGTTATTTTATTTGCCGCGTGGGTTATTTTTGCCGCCGCTGCCATAAATACGCGCATAAGCGCAGGCGTTGCAAAGGAATATATTCCTTTTGACATAAAAGTAAGAAAAAGTAATTTTATTAAAAGCGGATGGACAGTTTGGCTTGAAGAAGGGCAAAAAGGCTACAGCCATTCTGTAAGTAAAAATCTTGATTTGGGCGGCAGAACAGTTTTTTCAAAAGCTTTATATAATACCGGAATAATAAAAAAACCAAAAAATGGTTTTAAGATAGAGGGCATATCAAAATCAAATCATCCCATAACCGTTCCGGAGACCACCTATGTGCATTACGTCCATGATGTGGAAGCCACGGCATATGACCCGTCGCCTGAATCCAACGGATTAAAGTGGGCGGGGATAACATCGCTTGGATGGCGTACAAGACATGGAATAGCCGCTGTGGACCCCAAAGTAATTGCTTTAAGGTCGCTTATTTACGTTGACGGATATGGTTTTGCCTGGTGCGGGGATGTCGGCGGCGCCATTAAAGGCAAAAAAATAGACCTTTGTTACAATACCACCGAAGAAGCTTTTAAATGGGGAAGAAAAAAAGTAAAAGTATACGTGCTTGGCACAAAACCAAAAAGTTATTATGCCAATAAAAAGAAAAAATGAATAAAAATCAGCCGTGGTATGTTCTGCCCGCTGTTTCAGGTTTAATTCTTACGTTTATGTGTATTGCCCCATTTTTGAAGTTTATGGGGGCTGAAGGTGTTTATAAATCAATTATAGCCGGCGTTCTGACAGCTTTATTATTTGTTTTTTTTTACATGGCAGTATGCAAGGTAATGAACAGGTTTGTAAAAACCGGTCCTGAAAAAGAACTTAAAATAAATGCGTTAATTTTTGCCATTCCAACCGCCGGCCTTTTTGCCATTGTGCCGTATTTTATAAAAGGGGTAAATTTTAACGCCGGTGATTTTTCAATGCTGGGCAGCATTTATCTGCCCTGGGGCGGATATATTAAAATCAATACAGGCGGCTACGCCCTAATTTTATGCGCAGGTTCGCTGTTTGTACTGATGTGTTTTATTCTGATGTACCGTTACATAAAAGCGCTGTATTTTTACGAAAATAAAAATATTGAAAAAAAAATATTTGCATCATTTTTTATTTTTTTTGCGGCTGTAACTTCCTATGTCACTTTTGCTTACCCTCCCACCGGTGATGAACCGCACTATCTGCTTATAGCCCGCAGCATTGTATTTGATTTTGACGTGGATTTAAAAAACAACTATGAAAATGACGCTTCATACAGGGATTTTTATCCGGCATTTCTTGAATATGAAAATATACACAATACGCCCGGAAGCGGCGGCAAAGGTTTGTATTCACTGCACAGCATAGGGCTTCCGCTGCTGATTTCCCCTTTTTTATTTATAGGAGGAAGGTTTGTGGTTCAGTTTTTCATGAATTTTCTTGCCGCGTTGTGCGTGATGCTGCTGTATTCCCTTATATCATCATCGGAAATCAGCGGTAAAAAATCAATTTTATTTGCTTCTTTGTTTGGCGCTGTTCTGCCATTTTCCGTAAACGCGTCGCTTGTACTTACGGAAATTCCGGCTGCCCTTATTGTGCTTTACTGTTTAAGAAATCTAATGCACCGTAAAGGCTTCGGCATACTGTTTTTTGCGGGTATTGCTTTTCTTCCGTGGCTTCATTCAAAATACGTTATTTTAAGCGTTATCCTTTATATTATCCGGTATGTAATTATAATTAAAGGAAAATCCTTTGATTATAAAAAAGAAATCATCAATAATATCACGCTTATTGTTTCCGCTGTTTTATTTTTTTTATATTATTTCGCCATATACGCAAAGCCGGCAAACAGCGCGGTTTCTGATATATATGTAAGCAGCAGTTTTTATTTTATTTTTACCTTTAAACATTCTATGAGGGCGTTTTTTGGGATTCTGGCAGACCGTAATTTCGGGATACTTTTCTACGCGCCCGTATATATTTTTTCCGTGTGGGGATTAATTTATTCGGCAGTACAAAAAAATATAAAAATGCTTATTCCGGCTTTGGTTGCAATACCTTATTTGTCCTTATTTCTTTTCTGGAGCGACTGGGGCGGTTCCATGACGCCCGCAAGGCAGCTTATTCCGGTTATTTTTGTATTTGCGGTTTATGCCGCTTATTTTGATTATAAATTTTCATTAACGGATAAAAAGATATTCAGGGCAATAAGCGCGTATTCTTTAATACTTTCGCTTATCCTTTTTTGTATGCCATTTTTAAGGTATGGCGCCACAAAAGATAAAATAGCCTCTTTTATGTCGGCACACGGCCTGAATTTAGGATGGTTTTTTCCCGATTTTCATGATAACATTACTTTTATTCACGCTGTATTTATTGTATTAACAGTTGTTTTTACGGCGGCCGCCGTTAAATACGCCAAAAAAGGAAAATAAAAATGAGCCGGGAAACTTTAAAAGAAATATTACTTTCCGTAATTATACCAGTTTATAACGAAGAGCGCACTCTTGAAGAACTTGTGGACAGGGTTATGGACGTGCAGCTTGAAGGGGTAACCAAACAGGTTGTAATAGTTGACGATAAATCCACGGATTCCACCCATTCAATACTTGAAAAAATAAATTTAAAATATCCTGAGATTGAAATAATTTATAAAGAAAAAAATGAAGGCAAGGGAGCCGCTTTAAAAACAGGTTTTGCCCTTGCCAAGGGAAATTACACCATTATTCAGGACGCCGACCTTGAATATGATCCCGAAGATTATAAAGTGATACTTGATTCTTTTAGGCACAAAGAAGTGGATGTGGTGTATGGGTCCAGGTTCCTTGGAAGGCACAGGGCGTTTTTATTTATGAACCTTATTGCCAATAAAATACTTAATCTTGTCACCAATATACTTTATAATACCACCCTTACCGACATGGAAACCTGTTATAAAATGTTTAAGACAGAACTTATACAGTCAATAGAGATAAAATCAAAGGGTTTTGAAATAGAGCCGGAAATTACAGCGAAGATGCTTAAAAAGAAAGCAAGAATTTATGAAGTGCCTATAAGTTTCTTCGGCAGAAGTTATGATGAAGGAAAAAAGATAAAGGCCGTTGACGGATTCAAGGCAATATGGGCTCTTGTCAAATACAGGTTTGTGGACTGAATAAATGGATTCAAAGCACAGCCTTACGGATTCCCTTCATAAAATCAGCAATTTACAGAATTACAATTCCTGGATTTATGAAAATATAAAAAAAGGCATAAGCGGCAGGGTTCTGGAAATAGGATGCGGTATAGGCAATATAACGGATTTTATTTTAAAAGACAGCAGGCAGGTATGCGCCGCAGACATTGACGGAAATTATCTTAAATATGCCTGCAAAAAATATAAAGGCAATAAAAAAGTAAAAGTAAAAAAGCTTGATATAATAAAGCCGGGTAATAAGATTAAAAAAGGCGGATATGACACAGCTGTAATGCTTAATGTGCTGGAACATATTAAGGATGAAAAAAAAGCCGTGGTTAATGTAAAAAACGCGCTGGTAAAAAACGGTAAATTTGTTATTCTGGTTCCGGCAATGCAGTCAATTTACGGCGAAATGGACAAAGCCCTGGGCCACCATAAAAGATATAATAAAGCAGAACTGAAAAAACTGCTTGAAGATAACGGTTTTAAAATTATTGATATTTTTTACCTTAATTTTGCCGGAATTATCGGCTGGTATTTCAGCGGCAGAATATTGAAAAAAAGCCATATACCTGATAATCAGGCAAAGATTTTTGACAGGTACATACTGCCTGTTACAAAGCCGTGTGAAAGGTTAATTAAACCGCCGGCAGGGCAGTCAATAGTGGCAATAGCGCAGAAAATTTAATAAGGCGGGGCCGGCGCGCTCGCGGCCCGTGAAGTCCGCCAGGACCGGAAGGTAGCAACGGTAAGCGGATACCGGAGGTGTTGCCGTAACCCCGCTTTAATAATATTTATAGAAAATTTTAAAAGGATGAAAAATGTCTGAAAACTACAGGCAGTTCTTACTCCTTGTAGTGTAAGGCGTTAGAAATGGTTGTACCCAAGGGATTATAATAAGTATATCCCGGGTGGTATATAATATTTATAGAAAATT